>CAYZKX010000134.1:0-7044 GCA_964479055.1 uncultured Flavobacteriaceae bacterium | reverse complement strand
TAATTTTTGCGGTTATTAATATGACCCAAACCAAAGTTAAAGTTCCAATAAACTCAGCTATAAAACCATTGAGAAAACTAAACTGATCTACCTCTGTTATTGTTCCTTTTAAAATAAACCTATTGAATACAAGTACTGCTGCAGCAGCTCCTAAAAATTGGCTTATGATATAGCCCATTATTTTGTAGGGATGTGCTTTTCTATTCAATGCATATGCTATGGTCACTACCGGATTATAATGTGCACCTGAAATTGGTCCACCCACGTAAATAATAATAGTCAATACACCTCCAACAATTAATGGAGCGAAATTACTCAAACTACTATGGATTGAACCAATTACTGTTAGCACCAAAATAAAGGTGGCTAGAAATTCAACGCTAAAATTCCTCACTGAAACACTTGCATTAAGATGGATGAAGATATCAAATTTAAAATCAATTGCAACTAAACCAAGTTTAACTCATTAATAATTTTTTGTAAATAGTTTTTTACCGGTAAAAGGATTATTTTTAAACTCTAAAATAAATCAACATGGCATCAATCACTTTGGGAGGTAATCCCGTAAACACATCAGGAGAATTACCTGCAGTTGGTAGTACAGCTCCCAATTTTAAACTTGCAACAACCGATCTTAAGTCGGCAACATTAGACGATTTCAAAGGACAAAATTTAATACTCAATATATTTCCGAGTGTCAATACTGGTGTTTGCGCCGCTTCGGTACGCGCCTTTAATGCAAAAGCAGCTGCTCTAGACAATACTAAAGTACTTTGTATTTCAAGAGATCTTCCTTTTATGCAAAAGAACTTCTGTGGCGCAGAGGGCATTGAAAACGTGATCATGCTTTCTGATTTTAGAGATCATAGTTTTGGTACCGATTATGGTGTGACCTATTTGGATGGTATTTTTGAAGGTTTATTGTCTCGTGCTGTAGTAGTGGTAGATTCTGAAGGCAAAGTGATCTATACCGAGCAAGTACCTGAGACCGGTGACGAACCCAACTATCAAAATGCCATGGATGCCTTGAACAATGGCTAACCTTAAATCATTTATTACAGCACGTATTAAAAGTGTTGGCTATGCATTTAAAGGCGCCTTCATGTTAATAACTACAGAGGCCAGTATCAAGGTACAGTTACTATTAGGCATTTTGGTAACTATAGCAGGTTTCTATTTTAACCTTTCTACCACCGAATGGATCATTCAAACACTGGTCATTGCATTAATTATCGTTTTAGAGGGTTTGAATACTGCCATTGAGGAACTCGCCGACTTTGTTCATCCTAATTATCATAAAAAGATTGGTCTTATCAAGGACCTCTCGGCAGGTGCAGTTTTCATATTTGCTATAGCCGCAGCAATAGTGGGTTGTTTGATCTATATACCTAAGATTCTATAATATACGATATGCTCTAGGATAAACGTTAGTTATTTGTATTTTTGTTTTAACAAAAGGGATTAATGGCAAAAAAAACCACCAAGACTAAAACAACTAAAAAGAAAACCAAGTCCAAATTAAAAAAACCAAACTTTACCTTAAATAATCAACAAAAGTTAATCTTTGGTAGCTTATTGCTTATACTTGGTATATATCTTTTTATTGCGTTTGTATCCTATTTCTTTACAGGTCAAGCCGATCAAAGTGTTTTATCTGAATTTCCATCCAGAGATACAGAAGCCAAGAACTGGGCCAAAATAATTGGCGCTAAGATTAGCGACTTTTTTATTTTTAAAGGCTTTGGTATCGCTTCCTTTTTATTTTCAGGATTGATATTCCTCACTGGTATTTACATGCTCCTCAATATCAATAAGGCCCGTTTGAAACGACATTGGTTTTGGGGCACATTGATTGTAATTTGGCTATCCATACTCTTAGGTTTTTTCTCGGCCAAAAACCCGCTCTTGGGTGGAACAATTGGCTATGAGATGAATACTTTTTTACAGGATTATATTGGTAAAATTGGGACAATTCTACTATTGCTTTTAGGTCTTATTGTTTATCTGGCAGTGCGTTTTAAATTTACAGCCGAGCATTTTGGCACCCTCTTTAAACGTGCTAAGAAAGAAATTGTCTCCGACTTTGATTTTGAACCTGCTGAAGACAATACACCTGTTGTATCAGTTGATAACAGTTTAAGTGAAGAAGCTGAAGACATCAAATCATCATTTGAAACGCCATTAGAAAACTTAGAGCCAACTATTAAAAAACATTCTGGATTAGAACCAGAGAAGAAAGAGACCTCTATTACTGAAAAGGCTCTTGAAATTGAAGTCAATGCCGAAGAAGAAAATGTTGAAATGGAAGTCTCATCGTTTACTGAAGAAAAATCAGAAACCGATAATCTAAGTGATAAATTGGTTGAAGATTTCGGACAATTTGATCCTACTCTTGAGTTGAGTAAATTTCAATTTCCAACCCTCGACCTCTTAAAAAAATATGACATTGAAGGCATCACCATCAATCAAGAGGAACTAGAAGAGAACAAGAATAAGATTGTAGAGACGCTAAATAATTATAAGATAGGTATCTCCAATATTAAGGCTACTATTGGTCCAACAGTCACTTTATACGAGATTGTTCCAGATGCAGGTATTCGTATTTCAAGGATAAAGAATTTAGAAGATGACATCGCCTTGTCTCTCTCGGCTCTTGGCATACGTATTATAGCCCCCATTCCTGGTCGGGGAACCATTGGTATTGAAGTCCCTAATAAAAACGCCACTGTTGTTTCGATGCGTTCAGTAATTGCTTCGCAGCGTTTTCAAAAAGCTGAAATGCAATTGCCAATTGCCTTGGGAAAAACCATTAGCAATGAAACCTTTGTAGTTGATCTGGTAAAAATGCCACACCTCCTTATGGCAGGTGCTACAGGACAAGGTAAATCGGTAGGCCTTAATGCTGTACTTACCTCATTGTTGTACAAAAAGCATCCTGCGGAAGTCAAGTTTGTGCTTGTAGATCCAAAAAAGGTCGAACTCACTTTATACAATAAAATAGAACGCCATTATTTAGCTAAACTCCCTGACAGCGAAGAAGCTATAATCACCGACACCACTAAGGTGATCAATACACTCAATTCATTATGTATTGAAATGGATAATCGCTATGATCTTTTAAAGTCGGCGTTTTGTAGAAACATCAAAGAGTATAATGACAAATTCAAAGCGCGAAAGCTCAATCCAAATGATGGTCATGTGTTCTTACCGTATATTATTTTAGTGGTTGATGAATTTGCCGATCTCATTATGACGGCCGGTAAAGAAGTGGAAACACCTATTGCACGCTTAGCACAGTTGGCAAGAGCTGTTGGTATTCACTTGATCATTGCTACACAACGACCATCGGTCAACGTGATCACCGGACTAATTAAAGCCAATTTCCCTGCACGTATCGCTTTTAGAGTAACCTCAAAAATCGATTCGCGTACCATATTAGATAGCTCAGGTGCTGATCAATTAATAGGCCGTGGTGATATGTTGTATACCCAGGGTAACGATGTAATTAGAATTCAATGTGCTTTTGTTGATACACCTGAGATCGAGGTGATCACTGATTTTATTGGATCGCAGAAGGCCTATGCCAGTGCACATTTATTACCTGAATATGTGGGTGAAGAAAGTGGCACAAGTCTTGATATTGATATTGCAGATAGAGATAAATTATTTAAAGAGGCGGCGCAGATCATCGTCACTGCACAACAAGGCTCTGCATCCTTATTACAGCGCAAGTTAAAATTAGGCTATAATAGAGCAGGCAGGTTGATCGATCAATTGGAAGCTGCTGGTATAGTAGGTCCGTTTGAAGGAAGTAAAGCCCGACAGGTGCTAGTTCCAGATCTCGTAGCTCTGGATCAATTATTAGAAGAAGAAACCAATTAAATTGGTATACATGAAACGATTAACAACTTCAATCTTATTGTTTTTAATAGTGTTGGGTCATAGTATTCAAGCACAAAATTCGGCTGCTCAGGCTAAAAACTTATTAGAAGATGTCTCTTCAAAAATAAAAAGCTATTCTAATATTGCCATTGATTTTAAATATTCAGTGCAAGATGGCATGACTCTAGCGACACAAGATACGCGAGGCAATATTACCTTAGAAGGTGACAAATATTATTTGAATGTATTGGGGATCACCCGTATTTATGATGGTAAGACTTTGTATACCATAAATCCTGAAGATGAAGAAGTAACCATTTCATCTAATAATACGGACAGCGTAGAGTCCATTACACCAGAGCAAATGCTTTCGTTCTACGATTCTGGATATACCTACGATATGGATATCACTCAAAACATTAATGGCAGAAAAATTCAATATGTCAAGCTCACACCTACTGATGGTGGTTCGGGCATTAAACATGTGTTGTTGGGCATAGACAGCAATACGCATCACATCTACAATTTGATTGAAGTAGCTAATGATGGCGGCAATACAACACTTACTGTTAATTCTTTTAAAACTGACGAGCCGTTATCGAAATCGTTGTTTATTTTTGATGAAAGCAAATACAGTGGTTATTTTATTAATCGCTTAGATTAGTTTCGTTTGAAGATACTAGACAGGTACATACTTACAACATATCTCAAGACTTTTTTCAGTGTGTTTGTCATACTCATGCTGATATTTTTGCTGCAATCCATTTGGCTTTATATAAAAGAGTTGGCCGGCAAAGACCTCGAGTTTGACGTGGTTTTCAAGTTTTTACTTTATGTTTCACCACGTCTTATTGTTTTAGTATTGCCGCTCACTATTTTATTGGCGTCTATAATGGTATTTGGAAACTTCGCCGAGAAATACGAATTCGCAGCCATGAAGTCTACAGGTATTTCTTTACAACGCGCAATGCGCAGTGTCTCTTCATTCATTTTTGGATTAGCTGTGCTCACATTTTTCTTTGCTAATAATGTTATTCCTAAAGCCGAATTCAACTTTTACAATCTGAGAAAAAATATCGCCAAAGTAAAACCTGCCTTTGCTATTGCCGAAGGGCAATTCAATCAGTTGGGTGATATGAATATTAAAGTTGCCGAAAAGAGTGGCGAAAATGGCGAGTTTCTAGACGATGTGATTATTCATCAAAAAAAGAAAGGCTCAGCAGGAAATCATACAGTAATGAAAGCAGTACGCGGTGAATTGGTTTCTGAGGAAGAATCTGACATCTTACAACTCATACTTTTTGAAGGACATTATTATGATGAAGTGCAACCAAAAGATATTAAAGACCGACAAAAATTACCGCTCGTTAAAAGTTACTTCGACCGTCATATTATTAATATCGACTTAGCCAAATTAAGTGGTGATGTGGATTTTGAAGATAAAGGGATATCCAATAAATATAGTATGTTGGGAATTAATGACCTCAGTTATACCATAGACTCACTCCTTGTTAATAAAGTGGATGACTTCAAGGACGTATCTACCAATATGTACAATCGTTCAACAGCTTCTACTCTAGCCTTAAACTATGAAACCAAAGAAGTCAACCAACCTTTTGAAGGTGAATCACTATTCGAGATGTTTCGTGCCGAAAAGAACATTCAATTGATCGACAATGCGTTGAACTCCGTACGCAGCTCCATAGCCATTCTGGATACCAGAAAACAAACTTTTGCGGTTAAAGAAAAGAATTTAAATAAACACATTTTTTCGTTTTATGAAAAGTTTGCGTTGGGCTTTGCCTGCATCATTCTGTTTTTCGTTGGTGCGCCATTAGGTGCTTTGATCAAAAAAGGTGGCTTTGGATTACCTATTGTGGTGGCAATTATATTGTTTCTTTTGTATCATTTTATTGGCATTTTTGCCAAAAACAGTGCGGAAGATAGCAGCTTGAATCCAGTACTGGCTACGTGGTTGTCAACATTGATCATGCTGCCCTTGAGCATATATCTCACCAATCAAGCTACCAAAGATAGAAGTTTATTGAATTTGGATGTAGTATTAGTTCCGATCAAGAAATTATTATCTAAGGCGACCGTTGAAGCTGAAGCCAGCACTGCAGAATTAGATCACTCCACTGAAACCTATCAAAAACTGTCAGGTTATTCACAAAAGAAACTTATTGATGTGATCAAAAACTACCGCCAATATGATCTGGATATCACCTATAAAAATACAGCCGTTCATATTTTAGGAGATCGTGGCATTTCGGAAGAGGAACTGCGTTTAGGTGGACATTTAACCAATGAAAACTATGAGACGGCCTTGCGATTGAAAAATCAATATGATATCAATTCAACCGTGACCTTACGTTTGTATATCATAGCATTAATAGGCGATGTTGTTGGGGCCATTCTCAACAACAATGGTTTTGAAGTGCTTGGCATTATCTTGATCACCATAGGTGTTTTAGCAACAATCGCTTATTTGATCTACTTTTTTAGAAGCTTTGACAACCTTAGTAAATTCTATAAGATCGTGGACAAATCGACCATTAATGTCTTCGCAGTCCTTATCCTTGGCATCCCATTATATTTCTTGTTTATGTACTACTACAGGAACCGATTGAAAGTAGAATTAAAGCAAATCAGATAGGGACTAATATTGTATCTTTGCCGCAAATAAAATTTAAATGTTAGTGAATACTTCGGAAAATAAGACCAACGTACAATTAAACACCATTGAAGACGCCATTGCCGACATCAGAAAAGGCAAAGTAGTGATCGTGGTTGATGATGAAAACAGAGAGAACGAAGGTGACTTTATCGCTGCTGCTGAATTGGTGACTCCAGAAACCATCAATTTCATGGCAACTCATGGCCGGGGATTAATTTGTACACCACTAACTGAAGACCGTTGTAATGAGCTTAATCTGGAAATGATGGTGAGCAACAATACCGATGCTATGGAAACGGCCTTTACGGTTTCGGTAGACTTGCGAGGTCAAGGTGTTACTACTGGCATTTCAGCCAGTGATCGTGCCAAGACTATACAATCATTACTCGATCCCAATACTAAACCACACGAATTAGGACGTCCTGGACATATATTTCCTTTAAAGGCAAAAAATGGTGGTGTGCTACGCCGTACTGGTCATACCG
>CAYZKX010000133.1:0-7105 GCA_964479055.1 uncultured Flavobacteriaceae bacterium | reverse complement strand
GATCTAGAACGTGAAAGAGGCATTACTATCACATCAAAAAATGTTTCTGTAGGATATAAAAACACTAAAATTAATATTATTGACACACCTGGTCACGCCGATTTTGGTGGTGAAGTAGAACGTGTATTGAATATGGCAGATGGTGTTTTGCTGTTAGTAGATGCTTTTGAAGGGCCTATGCCACAAACACGTTTTGTATTGCAAAAAGCTATTAATTTAGGTTTAAAGCCATGTGTGGTGATCAATAAAGTGGATAAAGAAAATTGTACACCTGAAGAAGTGCATGAGGCCGTTTTTGATTTGATGTTCGAATTAGGAGCAGAAGAATGGCAGCTAGATTTTCCAACTGTTTATGGTTCGGCTAAACACAATTGGATGAGCGACGATTGGCAACAACAAACCAACTCCATTCAGCCCCTTTTGGACATGGTTATTGAACATATACCATCACCAAAAGTTCAAGAAGGAACAACTCAAATGTTAATTACTTCATTGGATTATTCGTCCTTTACAGGCCGAGTGGCTATAGGTCGATTGCAAAGAGGATCGTTGACCGCTGGTATGCAAGTCGCGCTAATAAAAAGGGATGGTTCTATTATAAATTCTAAAGTCAAAGAATTACATACGTTTGAAGGTTTGGGACGCAAAAAAGTCGATTCTGTAGTAGCTGGCGATATTTGTGCAATTGTAGGTTTAGAAGGCTTTGAAATTGGTGATACCATTGCTGATATTGAAGCACCTGAGGCATTACAAACCATTGCTATTGACGAGCCTACAATGAGTATGTTATTTACCATTAACGATTCACCATTTTTTGGCAAAGATGGTAAATTTGTAACCTCTAGACATGTAAAAGAACGTTTGGAGAAAGAGCTTGAAAAAAACTTAGCGCTTCGCGTTGAAGAAACTGACAGTGCAGATAAATTCATGGTTTTTGGTCGTGGTGTATTGCATTTATCAGTTCTAATCGAGACGATGCGTCGAGAAGGTTATGAGCTACAAATAGGGCAACCACAAGTAATTATCAAAGAAATAGATGGTGTAAAGTGCGAGCCATTTGAAGAAATGACTATTGATCTACCTGAGGAGGTTTCAGGTAAGGCTATTGAAATGGTAACCATGCGCAAGGGAGAAATGTTGAGTATGGAAGCCAAAGGTTCACGTATGGTTTGTCAATTTATTATTCCATCACGTGGCATCATCGGTCTTCGAAATCAACTCCTTACTGCTACAGCAGGAGAAGCGATTATGGCACACCGATTTAAAGAATATCAACCTATTAAAGGCGGCATTCCTGAACGTCAAAATGGATCACTAGTATCCATGGAAAAAGGAATAGCAATACCATACTCCATTGATAAACTGCAAGAACGCGGTAAGTTTTTTATTGATCCAGGTGAAGAAATTTATGAAGGCCAGGTTATTGGTGAAAATTCACGTGGTGATGATATGGTGGTTAACGTGACTAAAACCAAGAAACTGACCAATGTGCGCTCCGCGGGTGCAGATGACAAAGTTAAAATTGTACCAGCAATTAAATTTTCTTTAGAAGAAGCACTTGAATATATTCAAAAAGATGAGTATGTTGAGGTGACCCCTAATCATCTTAGGCTCCGTAAAATTTTGCTTAAAGAGGTAGATCGTAAACGAAATAAAGAAGTATAATATGGAGGTTCTAGGAATACACACTACAGAATGGGTAGGTTATGCAGCCATGTTAGCTGTACTTATATCGTTTACAATGAAGGATGTGAAAAAACTACGTAAAATCAATTCTCTAGGCTGTGCACTCTTTGTGGTATATGGTTTTTTACTTCAAATTTCATGGCCTATTGTGGTTACTAATGCGGCTATATTTGGGATTAATATGTATTATCTCTTTGTGAATAAAAATTAGTATTTTCACGCTGTAATTCAATTACGCCACGACTATTTTTTCGATCGAAAAATATCAAGATTCACAGAAGCACCTTTGGAACAATTTTGTATCTAAAGCCAAGAATAGCACTTTTTTATTCAACCGTAATTTTATGGACTATCATAGTGATCGCTTTGAAGATGCCTCATTAATGGTATTAAAAGAAGGTGAGATCGCTGCTATATTTCCAGCAAATAGAGTTGATAATGTTGTGTATTCGCATCAAGGGTTAACCTACGGTGGACTTGTTTTAGATCACAGCAGCAAATTGAATATGGTGATTTTTATTTTTCAGGAAATTCTAAAATATTATGAGGGTCTAGGTATTGACAGTTTACAATTAAAACTTTTGCCTTCAATTTATCATGATAAGCCAGCTGATGAGCTTGAATATTTATGTTTTAAGCTCAATGCTGAACGGATTCGATGTGATATACTTTCGGTTGTTTGTCCGAAACACATAACGCTGTCACGTGATCGCATTAATGGCGTAAAAAGAGGTCAAAAACATCAACTGGCGGTTAAAGAAACGGATGATTTTGAATCGTTTTGGAATGCTATCCTGATCCCTAACCTTAAAAAAAAGCATAATGCATCTCCGGTGCATTCACTTCGTGAAATAGAATTACTTCATAGACGTTTTCCTACTTATATCAGACAGTTCAATGTGTATGATAGGGACCGAATTGTAGGCGGTACTACCATTTTTGAAAGTCAAAGAGTAGCGCATTCGCAATACATTTCGGCCAGTGATGATAAAAATACCTTAGGGACATTAGATATTCTGCATCATTATTTGTTGACAGAGGTTTTTAACGACAAACCCTTTTTTGATTTTGGTATTTCCAACGAGGATCAAGGCCAACATATTAATGAAGGCTTATTGTATTGGAAAGAAGGATTTAGTGCACGAAGCATAGCCCATAATTTCTATCAAATTCAAACTAAGGATCATATTTTGTTAAACGATGTCATGCTATGATACCATTTTTTGATCTTAAATTATATAATCAACAATTTGAAGATGCCTTTAGTAATTCATTAAAGGATGTATTGGATTCAGGCCGTTACATTTTTGGTGAACAAGTAAAAGGATTCGAAAAGAAATTCGCAGATTATTGTGGTACCAAACATTGTATTGGAGTTGCCAACGGTTTGGATGCACTTACTATAATTTTAAGAAGTTATATTGAACTGGGACGTATTAATTCAGGGGATGAGGTATTGGTTCCGGCGAATACGTACATTGCTTCAATACTTGCAATAATAAAATCAGGATTGCAACCAGTGATGATTGAGCCTGATGAACAAAGCTATACCATAAGCCCTAAAGCTATGGCTTCAAATATTTCTTGGAAAACAAGAGCTGTAATGCCAGTTCATTTGTATGGTCAATTAGCCGATATGGATGCTATTCAAACCATTGCTCAAGATCAAGGTCTTTTAGTTATTGAAGATGCGGCACAGGCTCATGGTGCGGAGGATGACAACAGTAGAAAAGCTGGTAATTTAGGTCATGCTGCAGGATTTAGCTTTTATCCGTCCAAAAATCTTGGTGCCTTGGGAGATGGCGGATGTATTACTACCAATAATGATGAGTTGGCTCAAATGGTAAGAATGATTAGGAATTATGGAACATCTTCTAAATATGTCAACGATGTTATTGGATACAACTCCAGATTAGATGCCATTCAAGCGGCCTTTTTAAATGTAAAACTGGACACCTTGGATCAGGATAATGAAAAAAGAAGGGCCATAGCAAAACGCTATTTGGACAAAATTAATAACTCTAAAATTAGTCTGCCTGAATACGATAATTCAAATAACCATGTGTTTCATCAATTTGTTATTCGTGTGGATGACAGGGATGATTTTATACAATATTTAACTGATAATGGTGTTGAGACCTTGATTCATTATCCAATAGCACCTCATAAACAAAAGGCGTTAAAAGAATATAATCACTTAAATTTGCCCCTAACAGAAAAGATACATAGCACTGTAGTAAGCATTCCATTAAACCCCATTTTAACTGATGCTGACATAAGTACTATTGTTAAACTTATTAATACCTACTAGTTGAAAAAGCTTATTAAATATATCAATAGCAAAGTGCTTATTAGCGCTGTGCGATTGCATTCAGCAACTGTACTCACCAAAATTATTGCTGGATTTTTAACCACAAAATTTATTGCATTTTTCGTGGGTGCCGAAGGGATGGCTTTGATTGGTAACCTTAGAAGTTTTCTATCATCGGCCCAGGCGTTTGGCACGGTTGGTGTTTATAATGGTGTAGTAAAATACATAGGTAAATATAGGAATAACGCCCTTCAATTGAGTCGCACATTATCCACAACATTTTACATCGGATTTTTTGCAACGATGCTCATAAGTTTCTTCTGTTATTATAACGCTGAACTATTGAACAACTTTTTATTTTCCGATCAGTACAACTATGCTTATGTTATTCGAATAATGGGTCTGGCTCTACCTTTTTATTCACTCAATCTGTTCAGTTTCTCTATCATGAACGGATTTGAGAAGTATAAGTTTTTGATGATCATTAACATCATAGGCCAGATCATGGGTCTAAGTGTAACGCTTTTATTGATTTGGCAAAACAAAATTGATGGGGCTTTAATATCAGTGGTGATCGCTCCATCATTGATCTTTTTGATCACATTGGTAGGGATTCTTAACCGACGTAATCTTCTTAAAGAAGTTAAAGCAAGCAATGTAGATATTAAATGGATAAAACGATTGAGCCCATACGCCACCATGGCTTTAGTTTCTGGTATAGCATTTCCTTTGGTTATAATTGCAGTGCGTAATTACATTATCGCATCGGAAGGATTGAAGGATGCAGGTTTTTGGGAATCGATGAATAGAATATCATCCTATTATTTGTTGTTTGTCAATTCATTAATGACCTTGTACTTCTTACCGCGATTCACCGAAATTGAAACCAAAAAGGAGTTTAGGGAGGAAGTTCTGGATTTCTACAAAACTATAATTCCAATTTTTGCAATGGGTCTTTTGGTGATCTATCTGCTTCGTCCTTTTATAGTGAAACTATTCCTAACCGATGAGTTTCTACCAGTTGAGGATCTCTTCTTATGGCAATTGCTAGGTGACTTTGTAAAAGTATTGGCCTTGGTCATAGCTTATCAATTCATTGCAAAAAAAATGTTTTGGCATTTTATAATAACCGAAACCTTTTTGTTATTCATGATCTATTTTACAAGTGTCTATTTCGTGGATATTTATGGTGTAATAGGTGCTAATATTGCACACTTTGTGAGTTATGTGATGTATTACATAATAATTCTCTTGATCTTCGGTACGTCATTGTTTAAAATTGATACCGATCACGACACACAACTATCATAACCAAAGTAGTTTTCTAAAGTAGATATTCATTAGTATGAAATGAATTAGATAGGCACCAAAATAGGCCATAGACACACCCAGGAATCCATAGCTTTGTACTAACACGAAGGTCAACACTCCAAAAACAACTGCCCATTCTATTTGAAAGAAAACAAATGCTTTTGTTTTGGCTTTGGCGATTAAGATATTACCTAAAACCCAACCATTTATTCTAATGACGTCACCTATCAAATGGAAGCCCATTAAAGTAGAAATTAACATGAATTGATCGTCTAATAAGGTCACAATTACAATATCCTTTAAAACATAAATTGTAATTGTAATAAGCAAAATGATGGGCACAATAAAACGCCAAACTTTGAATACTTCTCGTTTTAATGCAATGCCTGAAATACTTGAAAATGTGGGTAATAAATAGAACTTAAAAGTAGTGGTCAAAAACAAAAGATACATTGCAGATATGCGCCACATGCCCTCCCAAGATCCAGCATGATCTTTATCAAAAGTATCCGATAAAAAAGTCCTTACAAAAAAGGTGGCTGCAATGGTACATAGTGGTCCGGCAATGGCCATGATTGAAAACTTTGAAAGGTTGGTGAATGCACTTTTATTAATGCGACCAAAGAGTTGTCGCAACTTAAAAGGGCGGTAATAACTAATAAGTAAATAGCTAATTAGTAATATTAATATTTGATTTACAGCAAAAGCGTATAAGGCACCAATGGTATCAAAGTAGAGCACCAATAATACTAATACCACCGCACTAATAAGTGCCGAAATAATATTGATAATTACATACAGCTTAATTTTTTTCATGCCATTTAATACCGACATGAAGAAAGTATGTAAAGACAAGGTCACTAATGAAAGCGCCAACACATTCAAATACGTACTATATTGTGAATCGTCAAAAAGATAAACTGACAGTTGCTTATTAAAAAGAAATGTAAGGACACCAACGATAACAGAACAAATTAGATGAATGTTAAAACCTGTGATCAGATACTGTTTTAAACGACCTATGTCTTCTTTGTGATCAGAAACATATTTGATAGTGCCATTGGTTGTACCTAGATTGCTAAAAACCGTGGTGAATTTTAAAAAGTCCCTTAATTGGCCTAGCAAGAACATGCCATTGGTGCCTAAATACACCGCAATGATCTTATTGGTAACCAGACGAACAACAATATTTACTGCTGTACCAATTCCTGAATAAAAAGATGTTTTAACAAAATTCACATTTGTAATTTAAATAAAATCTGACCATTCATTATATGTCCTTCCCGTTAAGGATTTCAATTTGTTGATATCCTTTTCGTAAAGCGATTTTACCCATTGTCGGTCTTCCATACTCATGGGTTCATAATTCAATTTTTTGCCAGACGTCAAAAATTTCGATTGTTTCAATCGGGTTTTTATACTATTGATCTGATCTCTTGAAATTAGATATTTGGCAAATTTTGTAAACTGGTATTTCCCACTTGCCATTTTGTTGGTAAAATGAAACAATTTGGGGTACTTTAATTTAAGAGTCTTATTTTTTTTTAATTCTGGAATATTTGACATCTCTGAAAGACCTAAAAATCTAAAGCATGAGTTTAAAGTTTCTTTCCTATCATGGGTGAGTTGTTCTAGAGTTATGATTTTAATGTTCTCTCTTGCAAAATTGGTATAGAAGTTTTCAATCCATTTGCCATATAGGCCAAAATGAAAATAATAATCTGGCACATAGCCGTATTTAGTAAATGATCGGTTTAGGTCAAATTCCAGACTTTCTTTAAAGGTTTTAGATTCCTG
>CAYZKX010000132.1:0-7215 GCA_964479055.1 uncultured Flavobacteriaceae bacterium | reverse complement strand
GTTGAAGATGAAGTGATAACCGATGTGTTCGGTTTACGTGGATAAATAGTAAGGCGTTGGCCAACACGTATATTATTGCTTCTAAGTCCATTCCAGCGTTTTATTTGACTCACACGTACGCCATATTTTCTGGCTATCTTGCCTAAATAATCTCCGGATCTCACCCGATAGCGAATTTTAGTATCCGATTCAAAGAACTGTGGTAATGGTTTTTCGCGCTTGTCAAATTCGGCTTGTGCAAATGCATAAATTTCCTTCTCATTATTGACAAAACTTCCTATGTGCTCTACAGGGAGTCTCAAGGTGTATTTTTCATCAGCAATAAAAGGAATGATGTCTAATTTGTACGATGGGTTTAAGAATTGTAGCTCTTCTATTTTAATTCCGGTAACCTCAGCCACCTGATCCAATGTTATCATTTGTTTTACCAATACGGTATCCGTCTCAAAATAATTGAATTCTTGTTTGGGAGATTGAAAGCCGTGTTCTTCAGCATATTCAAAAATATAATAGGTCGCTAAAAACGCCGGTAAGTATCCTGCCGTCTCTCTCGGTAAAAATGGTCTGATATTCCAGTAATTTTGATAACCTCCCGATCTTCTAATGGCTTTTGTCACATTACCTGGGCCTGAATTATATGCTGCTAAAGCTAAATCCCAGTCCCCAAAGACCTCATATAAATTTGCCAAAAATTTACACGCTGCTTCAGTAGCCATTATGGGGTCACTCCGCTCGTCAACATAACTACTTACATCCAACCCATATTGTTTACCTGTAGTGAACATAAACTGCCATAGACCAGTTGCTCCAACCCGTGATTTGGCTCTAGGTTTTAAAGCTGATTCTACTATAGCCAGATATTTGACCTCTAATGGGATATTGTGATTGTCTAACTCTCTTTCAAACATTGGAAAGTAGTAATTACTCAACATCATGAGTTTTTCTAAAGACTTTCTTCTGTTCTTCAGGTAAGACTTAATTACACTTTCCAGTGATGGATTATAAGCAATATTAAATGGGGTTTTGGCGTCTAATTCCTTCAATCGCTTCTTTAAAGTATCAGTTGGTAAATCAGGATAGTACACCTCATGGTACTCCTGTTCAGAAACCGACTTGTATATGGTATCGAATAGTGATGAGCTGTAAAGCTCTTGAAGCCATTTTTCATCAATCTTTTTGGCTAATTCGTTGTCTTTTAACTCCGTATTGGAAAGCGTATCCACAGGTGCAACACGAATTGTAGGAGCGCTTCCTTCAATTATAGTGTCTGTTACTTTAGGTGTAGATTCGACGGGTTCGTCTTGTGCATTCACAACTGAGCAATGCAACAATCCGATAAGGGCAAATACAATGTAGACCTTTTTAGGTTTCATATGTAGTAGGTTACACATAGAGCGCTAAAATCGGGTTTTTTATTATGAAAATAAAATTTTTAACAGCATCTTAGTCCATTATTGCTGCAATTCCAGGTAGTGTTTTACCTTCTAAACTCTCTAACATCGCCCCTCCACCAGTGCTTACATAGCTTACCTGATCTTCAAGATTAAACTGCTTAACTGCGGCAACCGAATCTCCTCCACCAACCAAGGAAAATGCCCCGTTCGCAGTGGATTGGGCAATAGCCTCACCAATATCTCGAGTGCCTGTTGAGAATAGGTCCATTTCAAATACACCTAGTGGTCCGTTCCATAATATAGTTTGCGATTTGGAAATAACTTCTGTAAATAAATCTTGCGTAGCTGGTCCAATATCAAGCCCCATCCATCCTTGTGGAATTTCATTGATTTTTGAAATATCTGTGTTGGCTGTTCCACTAAAGCTGTCGGCTATAATAGCATCTACAGGAAGGTGGACTTGAACGTTTTTTGCTTTAGCTTCATCTAGAATATTGATGGCCAGCTCGAGCTTGTCATCTTCTACTAAAGAATCGCCTATTTTTCCTCCCTGTGCTTTAATAAATGTAAAGGTCATGCCGCCACCAATTATTAAGTGATCAATTTTATCGAGAATATTATCAATTATGGTGATTTTAGAAGATACTTTGGCGCCTCCTAAAATTGCTGTAATGGGTTTCCTGCCTGTTTTCATCACTTTATCAATACTCTCAATCTCCTTAGCAAGCAGATTTCCAAAGCATTTTCGATCATCAAAGAATTGTGCTACTGTGGTGGTTGATGCGTGTGCGCGATGGGCTGTTCCAAAGGCATCATTGACATAAATATCCCCTAGCTGTGAAAGTGATTTTGCAAATGCAATATCACCCGCCTTCTCTTCCTCGTAAAAACGTAAATTCTCCAACAGCAAGATCTCTCCAGGTTGAAGCCTCATTGCCTCTTCTATAGCTTCCTCGCCAATACAGTTGGGAGCAAATTTTATTTGTACACCAAATACGTCCTCTACAGCACTTATGATATGTTTAAGTGAATACTGAGCCTCTATGCCTTTTGGTCTTCCTAAATGTGACATTAAAACACAGCTCCCTTCTTGTTCAAGAATCTCCAGAACGGTCGATTTTGCTGCTTCAATTCTCGTGGTATCTGCAACCTTTAAATTAGTGTCTAATGGAACATTAAAATCTACTCTTATTAATGCTCTTTTATTCTTAAAATTAAAATCTTTGAGTGTCTTCATATGTTATTTTGTTTCAATTGCAAATCCTGAATTGATAAGGTTTACAAGTTCATCAATATTATTTTTAATATTCTTTTTGAGGTTTTTGACCAAAAGCGGTTTCATTAGTGTTCCTAACGGTTTAAAATCAGCATATACCTGTACTTGCAAAGCAGTTTCATGAGGCTCTTTTTCTTCCAAGATGTAGTATATGGTAACCCGCTTTGTAAATGGTATTTCATTTGTGGATTCACCATAAACAAGTTGGTGATCTTCTACTTCTCTATGAACCGTTGTTTGATTGATCTTTTGGTTGTTATTGATAAGGCACTGGTGTTTGGTGCCTGATCTATTTACTTTATTTTTTTCATACTCTAAGGCGTCGAGTCCTTGTACCCATAGAAGTCGGTAATCAAAATTGCTAATTACTTCATAAAGATCTAAGGTGTCACTTTTAATTAAGGTTTCAATAGAAAGCAGTTTAGACCTTGGAACGTCATTAGGAATTGGGTCAACTTTAGGTATATTCGTCTTCAAATGTTCCAGTGAGGTGTAGGTGTAATTGATTGTGCCAAAATCATATGTTTCATTTAACACATTCTCACTATCGGAACCTATAGCAACAAGATCTTCCGACCATAAAGCGTATTCCTTAATTGGAATATTGTTTTTAAGCATTCTATGAGCTTTTATCACATGACTTCCGTAAGGCTTTTTAGAGTCTTTAACGGTTATAAAATCTATTTCCCCGTAATGTAATACGAATTTTAAGGTAAGGTTATACGCAGATGAGCATGCACCGCAATGACAAATTCTTTCAAATTCATACCGTTTTAAATGCGTATGAAAGGCCAAATACATTTGATTTATTTGGCTTTGTAAATCCTCTTTATTGATGTGATCTGTGAGTTTGTATAAAAACAAAGCATCACCTTCGATTTCTGCCAGTTCAAGATTAATGCTAATGGCGTCTAGTAGCACTTCCAACAATTCAGAAATAATATGCTTACTATGGTTTGTTGCTGTATTGTGAACAAATTCAGTAAACCCCGAAATGTCAGGAATAAAAAGTAATGCTTTAGTTGCCACTAGTCTATTTACATACAAATGAAACACAAAGATATTTGATTGCGTCTTATTATTATCTCTATTTCTTAATATCTTTGTGAGATGCTTTTTTCGGATATTTTAGGTCAAGATCATATTAAAAAACACCTCACTTTTAGTGTTGACAATGGCCGTGTTCCGCATGCTCAGTTATTTGTTGGCCCGGAAGGTTCAGGCACCTTGCCGTTGGCCATCGCTTACGCCCAATACATTCTATGTTCAAATCAAAATTCGGAAAATAACGGTGGGAATGAAGCTTGTAACCTCAAATTTGCTAATTTCTCTCATCCTGATTTACATTTTGCCTATCCCGTTACCACTAATGACAAGGTAAAAAGCCGCCCTGTTTCGTCACATTTTTTAATGGAGTGGCGTAAGTTATTGACTGAACAACCTTATGGCAATTTATTTGATTGGTATCAAATGCTTGGCGTAGAAAATAAACAAGGTCAGATTGGTGTTGATGAAGCTGCAGAAATAGTAAAGTCACTATCCCTTAAATCTTATGAAGGCGGTTACAAAGTCATGATTATTTGGATGGCTGAAAAAATGAATGTGGCATGTGCTAATAAGCTATTAAAATTACTTGAAGAGCCTCCTGACAAAACTGTGTTTTTATTGATATCGGAAGACGAAGAGCAGTTGTTGACAACAATCAAATCACGTTGTCAAATTCTACATTTTCCGCCATTATCTGAAGAAGCCATTAAATTGGGTTTAATAAAGAAATTTAATATTGAAGATTCAGTTGCCGCTAAAATAGCCCATCAGTCAAATGGTAATTTTAATAAAGCTTGCGATCTGGTTTATCAGGATAGTGAGGATCTTCAATTTGAAGAGTGGTTCGTGCACTGGATTCGTAGCGCTTTTAAAGCCAAAGGCAACAAGTCGGCCATCCATGATCTAATTTCCTGGAGTGAGGAAATTGCAAAAACAGGTCGTGAGACTCAAAAGCAATTTTTACATTTTTGTGTTGACTTTTTTAGACAGGCCATGTTGGTCAATTACAATGTACATGATCTGGTTTATCTCGAAACAAAAACAAACGATTTTGACTTAAATAAGTTCGCGCCGTTTGTTCATGAAAATAACATTTTGAGTATCAATAATGAATTGCAAGAGGCCATTTATCATATAGAACGCAACGGCAACTCCAAATTAATTTTAACCGATCTTTCCATAAAACTTACGCGTTTACTCCATAAAAAATCAGCCTAAATGGGCGAAATTATCAATTGGTTTGTTATTGTAAACCCATCAGCCGGTAACGGTATGGTAAGACGCAAATGGCCTAAAATTCAAAATTTATTCAAGCAATATGGTATGCAATATGAGGTGGCACAAACTGCATATCATAAACACGGATTGGTGCTTGCTGTTGATGCCATTAAAAATGGATTTCGACACCTGATTATTGTAGGTGGAGATGGTACAATTCACAATGTCATCAATGGTATAATGCAACAGCAAGTCGTTGCAAAATCAAGCGTTTCAATAGGCATTATTCCAGTTGGCACTGGTAATGATTGGGTTAAAACATTTGGGATGCCTAAACAAATTGATTCCGCCGTACGTTCACTATTGAATCCTAAAACTGTGCTCCATGATGTTGGTGTAATTAGAAGTGTAAATAACTGTTTTACAGAAACTTACTTTAATAACTTAACTGGGATTGGATTTGATGGCTATGTAGTTAATAAGGTGAAATCCTATAAAAAATTTGGTGTTCTTGCATATTTGTTTGGCGCGTTGTCTGGCATATTTAAAGCCAAGAATTTTAGTTGTACTATTACCACCGAGAATCAAAGCTCGAGCTTAAATGTGCTTATGGTTCTAATCGGAATTGGTAAATATTCAGGAGGAGGTATGCAATTAACACGTTACAGTAATTTTGACAATGGTTTATTTGATATCAGTATGGCCAAAAGCTTTAGTCCGATGGATATCATTCGTAATCTTCCAAACCTGTTCAATGGCAAAATTTCTAATCATAAAAAAGTATCCATAGATCAATCTTCTTTCATTAAGATCGCGTTGACTGACAATGAGCAGCCTTATATCCAATCGGACGGAGAGCTCCTTGGGACTGGTGGATTTGAAATTAGAATTATTCCACGAGCAATTCGCGTTATAGTTCCCTAATAAAGATGCGCGCTACTTAATTCAAATATTAAACGAATTAATTTTTATAGGACGCGTTTAATGCGTCTAGTATTATTTGTGAAAGATCATTCTCATTGGTACCATACATTACACTACTCGATGCATCAGAAGTTCCTAAAATATAAGTGTAACCATTTTTCTTACCGTAATCTTTAACAAAGTCTCTTACTTTAGTAATTACAGAATCAATTTCTGCGCTATACGCTTGTTGAATTTGTTGCTGTTCAAATTGAAGCTTTTGACCCAACAGCGCTTCCTTTTGTTGAAGTTCCTGTGACAATTTTTGCAAATTGGCTTGAGACATGTTTTGAGATTTAATTCTTGCTTCTTCCAATTCCAAATTATATGCCCCAACCAAACTATCTCTTCGTCTTTGAAAAGATTCTTCCTTGCCTTTATATTTTTCTTCTATATCAACTTTTTCTTGATACTCATTAATGACCATGCCGTTATCTACATATCCAATCTTTTGAGGTTCTTGACAAGCTGTTAAAATTAGGCTAAGTGTAAAAAGTATTAAGTAGTTTTTCATTTGTTTCATTTTAATATTCGGCAAAAATATAAAACATGTCTAAATAGTCGAATTTTAAATAAATTTCTTGTTATAAATAGAATTTATACTCTTCTAAAAGGCAATCAATTATTCTTATTTAAAATTAACTAATTACATGCGCGCTGTGAAGCTTTGGAAATAAGTCTATACAAATATGTTATAATGAATATAAAAGTCTCTTATACGCTTTTATTTGGCTTTATTTCTGTTTTTTAAGGACATAGATCAATGATGAGTACTCTCCAGATTTAGCAGCTGCTAAATTTGAACGAGAAGCTATGAAAAATGCTGAAAAAATATTCATCCACCCATTTTTATATTTTTCTGAAAGTAGGCTTACATAATAAGCATCCAATTTTAGTGGTAGAATTTTAGTAATCTCCAAACCATGATTTTGAAATAGCTTTGCAATGCTTGATTTGGAAAAATGCCATAGATGTCTTGGTACATCATATGCGGCCCAAAACTCTTTGTAATAAGAGGCATCAAAACTTTTATAATTAGGCACGGCAATAATGATTACACCGTTATCATTCAACAGTTGTTTTAACCTATTAATTTGAGTATCGAGATCGGGAAGGTGTTCCAGCACATGCCACAATGTTATGGCGCTAAAACTACCGGTTTTTAAATGATTTAAATGTTGATTATGAAAAACCTTATCGCCTAATTTGGAATTTGCTATTTCCCTGGCTTTGGTATTTGGCTCAATTCCGGTTACCTCCCAACCATTGTTTTTTACTGAGTTTAGAAAATCACCTGTACCGCATCCAATATCTAAA
>CAYZKX010000131.1:1880-7225 GCA_964479055.1 uncultured Flavobacteriaceae bacterium | reverse complement strand
ATAATATTTTGCAGACCATCAAACATTGAAACAGTAATATTTTTTTTGCCTTGGTTGAGCAACTCCGATTGTTTCACAAATCCAAAAATATTGCTTGTACACCACTGGTATCTATAAGTTAGATCCAGATCATGGTTGATCTCTTCAAAAATTATTTTATTCCCATATTCACTCTTATATAAGTTTCTGGTTATCTCATATAGGCCCTCATATCTGATGGAAAAGGGTTCCCATATATGCGACTTACCGTATTGTTGGATACGAAAAATTGTTTTATTACCTGTGGTTTCGGCTGATTCTGTGATCTTATCATCCGTGTAATATGGGAAAATGGAATGATCAGCATTTTTTCGTCCTGCTGTCAATCCGCCATTACTTGAGATAAACATCCAATGATTGGAATCACTTACCATACTCATAAAAAATGGACGCATGATATCTACGTTAGAAATTTTGAAGAATTTTTCAGATTGTATTCTAACCAGATCTATAGCAACTTCTTTATTCACAATTTTTTGATCTATTAATTCCATGAACACCTGCAATTAGTATTAAAAAGGCCATATAGAAGATGACTATACAGCCTTTTTAAATAGCTACTAATCCAATAATTACTGATAAACTCTTACATAGTCAACTTCTAGTACACTTTCGGTAAACCCAGGTTCTATAGCACCTCCAAGAGTTCCTCCCATTGCAATATTAAATATGAAGAAGAAATCTTGATTAAAAGGGAAGGTTTCATCATAAGCAAAATTGAAGTAGACTTGATCATCTACAAGCATGATTATTTCATCATCACGCCATTCTAAAGTATACGTATGAAAATCTGTACTAGCACCTTCAACTGTAGTATTCTGTGAGAAATTTGCAGGTGTGCCCCCACCTTGATCCCAATGTACGGTTGCTAATACTTGATCTTGATTATTTCCTACATGTTCCATGATATCTATTTCACCAGACGCAGGCCATGATACCTCAGGAAAGTTTGCCCCTAGCATCCATAATGCAGGCCATGTTCCACCACCTTCTGGAAGCTTAGCTCTAATTTCTACACGACCATTTGTAAACTCAAATAAATCTTGAGTTTTAATTCTTGACGATGTATAGTCACTTCCCATAAATGATTCTGCCTTAGCCGTAATTTTTAAATTACCTCCTTCAACAATTACGTTGCTTGCATCATCAGTATAATATTGCTCTTCAAAATTACCCCAACCATTTGTTCCAGTACCAATGTCATAAGTCCAATTCGCAGGATCTGGAGCACCATCAACGTCAAATTCATCCGCCCAAACAAGTGTATTGTATTCAGAATCGAATCCACCACCTCCATCATCTGGCGGGCTAGTTGAATACTTATGATACCACGCCAAATTTGGATCTAAACCATCAATGGTTCGTACATACAAATAATCATTTGTAATCTCCATGATCTCATATGAGGATGAGCTCACATAGTAGCCCATAAATCCACCGTCTGAAAAATTCATTACTGTTCCTCGTGGTTGCGTGAAGCCTGGATCTGGTATTAATGACCAATCTTCCATGGTTGGTGCCAATGCCACATTTTTTATACCTGAAGTATCAAAATCAAAACAAGCATCTTCCCCAACACTGCCACCAACGACATCTTGATGACCAACATTAAAGAATGTCTGTCCATTATTATTCAATTCAAATGTCATTTCATTGTTGGCACCTAATGTAAAAGTCAATTCGTCCGTACAAAGACAATCACTGATCTCTATACCACATTTTTCAAATGGTGCTGCTGAATAAAACTGAGGATAATAAAAGGCATTAGGCATGCCACTAATTATCAAGTCTAGTTCTAAAGATGGACCAACACCCAGGTGACCTGCTTGAGAAGCCGCTAGATACCACGTTTTGGACGATCCACCAGTCAAGAAATCTTTAGCCTCTTGATCGTCAAATGAACTAAATACATCTATTGAAATCGTTGAAGTCGTGGTCACGCCTCCTGTTCCTGAAGCAATGACAGTAACCAAATAGGTATTCACCCCGGTTTGAGAAAAGCGGTGCGATACAGTACCGTTTGGCGCTACTGCATTAGTTGACCCATCCCCAAAATCATAGCGATATGTAATGGCGTTGTCTGCTGATGCCGTAAAATTTACGAACCCTGTACCATCTCCATTGGGATTATCAGCATCTTGACCAACAATTTGATAAGCAATTGCCAAATTAGTTGGGATTATCACGTCACCAAACTCTTGGTCTTCATCTATACAAGAATTCAGTAAGATTCCCAATCCAAACGAAACAATACTTATTATTGCTAAATATTTTAAATTTTTCATCTTCTAATTTTTTAAAGTTTAATTAGTTTGTATTGCCACCAGACACCCGGTCCAGCCTCTATATTTACAAGTATGGTATTGCTATCAACAAATGTTATATTGTAAGTTATGCTTTCTGGTACATCAACATTTGGTAATTCCCCTTCATTAACGGCTTTAGGTAAACCGATATAAGCACCAACACCATTCAAAGTAACTGTTTCCGCTGATTCGTCATAAGAATATGTCGCAGAGATACTGCCATCATGCGGTGCAACTGGAGGTCCACAACTAAACGAACCACCTTGCCAATCTTCAATAAACGTTTCTGAACCAAGGCTATTTACAAATGATCCGTCTGCATTAAACACATATTGATCATCAAAATAACAGGCACGCTCACCAACACAAACATCATCACAACTCCACCAACTTACATCACCAACTGATGGGCCAACTCCTAATGATCCTCCTTCTGGAGCCATTACCCATACACCTTGAATTGGAGAAGTTGTCTGAACTCTTTCTAATTTATATTGCCACCACACACCAGCACCTGCTTCAATGTTCACCTCAATATTATTACTATCTTCAAAATTGATATTGTAAGTTATTGAATTCGGAACAGGCACATTTGGTAATTCACCATCGTTATTAGCTTTTGGCAAACCTACATAGGCGCCAACTCCATTAAGTGTAAAGGTACCTGCAGCTTCATCATAGGTGTAGGTCGCCGCATTGGAACCATCATGTGGTGCTACGGGAGCGCCACAATTAAATCCACCACCTTGCCAATCTTCAATAAAGGTTTCACTTCCTAAAACATTCGTAAAAGAACCATCTGTTCCAAATACATACAGATCATCATAATAACATGCACGTTCACCAACACAAACATCATCACAACTCCACCAACTTACATCACCTGGTGAAGGACCAACACCTAATGATCCGGCTTGCTCTTTCATTTTCCATGTTCCAGCTAGACCTGTAGGCCCTGATGGTTGTTTATAGAAATAAATATTGTCAATGAAAACTGTTCCTGATGCCCAAGGCGTACCTACGAACTTCAATTGGAATATTTCGCTTACAGTAAGACCTTGATCCGTATAATCAGAAATAGGAATTTCAATACTCGTCCAGTCATTTTCATTTAATGATACTGTAACTGGAGCTTCTGTAGCACCTCCCATTGTATTATTGATCAATGAGGTTTCAATATCTGTTACTACATCGGCAGTCCAAACATCAAGATGAATAAACTCCATATCAGAAACATCAACATCTTCACCAAATTCTATTCCTTGGTAGCTCAGATTAACGTACTGAAGCATTTCATCACCATTGAGGTCAAACAAGGCCCAACTGCTACCTTGACTTCCTTGTCCCCAATCAGGGAAATAATTTGGATTTGCCAGATCAGGTGCATAGGCTGTTGTAAATACGGATATGACGTCATTATCGTCTCTACTTGGAGGCACTGGTGCAGATTCTAACGGCTGTAAAATTGCGGTGACCTCAAACTCTTCGCTGTACTCTGTTGTTTCAATTGCTGCACCCATTGCAGTTACAGTAATTGTATACACACCTGCCTCTTCATAGGTATGAGAAACCATATCACCTATATTGGCAGAGCCAACAGGTCCATCAGGTGTTTCTCCAAAATTCACTTCGTAAGTCATTGCGAATTCGGCTGTGGCAGTTACATTGACCTTTTTTGAAACCGCTGGATCATTTTCGATGGTAACTACTAAATTTTGAGGTGCCTGAAAAGATACTACTAATGGTTGTGTAATCTCAGTTGTTAGACCATTAATTCCAGTAGCTATTAAGCCCACCTGATATGTTCCTTCTTCATAGACTTTATCTACATTGTCTCCAGGTGCTAAAGTGACAGAACCTGAGCCATCACCATAATCGAGTTCAAATGAAGTTGCACCATCCGCCGTTGGCGATAGTGTTACCAAACCCGTATTATCTTGAGTTACACTATAGGTAACCAATAAATTAGATGGGGCTGGTACCTCATCAATAAATGATAGTCCTCTTTCGTCATCGGTACATCCTATCACGAATAGTACCAAAGCGCTTGCGATTATTGTTCTTATATTTTTCATAGTTTATTTTTTAGTATCCAGGATTTTGTTCCCATTGATTTCCAGCTAATTGAATTTCAATAGATGGTATAGGGAATACTTCATGCTTTCCAGATTGGAATCCATCAATTGCGCTAGCAGCTCTTCCTGTACGTACAAGGTCGAAGAAATGATGACCTTCACCTACAAGTTCTACACGTCTTTCTCTGTATATAGCATCAGTTAATGCCGACCCTGTTGCCATAACGTCTGGTAACATTGCTCGCGTACGCACTTGATTTAAATACAACTGTGCTCTAGAGTCATCTATGCCTCCTCTATTCAATGCTTCTGCTGCCATTAACAGTACATCTGCATATCTTATTGCTCTGTAATTATTAGGATTAGTAAGGTTAGCATCACCAATATTAGAATCTCCTTGACGGGCAATATATTTGCGATTAAAGAAACCTGTATGTTCATGGCCTGTACTGAATGTTGCACCTGTATCAGCCGCCCATTGATCAATGTTAAGAATGGCTATATCGCGTCTGGCATCGCCATCTTCAAAGGCATTATAAGCTTCTAGAGTTGGTACATTGAAACTAAATCCAGACTCGAAAAGTGGTCCCGAATAATTTCTAATACCATTAAATCCAACAGCTACATTACCTTCACTGCATTGAAGACAATCGAATGAAGCACCTTCCAAATCCGAATATTGCACTTCAAAAACAGATTCGATGGTATTCTCATTGTCATTCTCAAACATGTTAGTATAGTCAGGTAACAAGGCATGCGGTCCGCTATTTATTAAATTTTCTAATACTATTGCAGCATCAGAGAATTTATCTTGGAACAGGTACACTTTACCAAGCAAAGCCTGTGCTGCACCTTTTGTCACTCTACCTACTTGAGGTTGCACATAAGGAAGATTGTCTGCTGCAAAAATTAGATCTTCTTCAAT
>CAYZKX010000131.1:0-1780 GCA_964479055.1 uncultured Flavobacteriaceae bacterium | reverse complement strand
GCTAAAGTATTATTAGATGCAATCTCACCAAGCATTACATTTAAGTAAGTGGATTGTAAAAGATCATAAGCGGCAATTAAAGCACTCTGGTAATCAGCTTCCGAATTGAAAAAATTGTCGGCTAATTGATCCTGAGGTTCTACATCAACAAAATCATCACTACAGGAAAATCCTATGATTAGAACTATAAGTATATATTTTAATTTACTGTTTTTCATAACGATTTAAAATTTTAAGTTAACGCCTAAAATGAATGTTCTAGGGGCTGGATAAAACCCGTAGTCAATACCACCTCCAATAGGTTCACCTGTAGAGGCTGTAGGATCGTAACCTTGATATTCGGTAAATGTAAAAAGGTTGTTACCTGATATATATATTCTCAGTTTATCAACTTTTGAATTTTCAAGACTGCCTTCACTAAATGTATATCCTAATTGTGCATTTTGGATGCGCACAAAAGATCCATCCTCAACAAAGAAATCTGAAAATAAGTTATTTGAATTGGTTCCTGAAGTTACACGAGGAAATGAATTGCTAGTTCCTTCGCCTGTCCATCGGTCAAGATAGAACACAGTTCTGTTGGTCCTTGGTTGGTTACGTTCGTAGTTTCTAACAATATCATTACCTAATGATGCAAATGCATAGGCACCAAAATCGAATCCTTTATAATTGATCGTGAAATTTAAGCCCATAGTAGCATCAGGTATTGGGCTACCAATATTGGTACGGTCGTTATCATCAATAATTCCATCATTATTAATATCAACAAATCGTAAATCACCTGCTTGAACAGCATCATTAATTGTTGGATAAGCATCTACTTCAGCTTGATTTTGGAAAATCCCATCCGTAACAAATCCTCTAAAATACCCTAGCGGGAATCCTGCTTCCATTCGTGCTGGAGGATCCTGACCAACACCAAAGGCGCCACCAGGAATAAAATCTCCTTGCCCGCTCACCGAAAGCACTTCGTTTTCAATTGTGGTCACATTATATCTGATGCTAAAGTTAAAATCTTCACCTATCTTATCAGAATATCCAATTGAAAACTCAAATCCTTTATTTTCAACAGTACCTGCGTTCACTACTGGTGGTCCTGATCCAGGAGCTGCAGTTCCTAATAATCCTGATACCTGTGGAACAACTAAAAGATCTTCCGTTCTTCTTTGGAAATAGTCAGTAGTGATGTCAAATTTATTATCTAAAAATCTGAAATCCACACCTACGTCAAATGCTTTTTGCTGTTCCCATTGAATTAATGGATTACCTATAGCTCCAATTGCTGTACCATTTATTAAAACACCGTCTATAACATAGGTACCTTCCCCATTTAAAGTAGAGGTATATCTAAAATCAGGAATTCTGTCATTCCCCAAAATACCATATGATGCTCTTATCTTTAAGAAGTTCACAAAATTTGAATCCGACAGAAAATCTTCATTGGACATGATCCAACCAGCAGAAGCTGAAGGGAACCATCCAAATTTATTTTCTGGTCCAAACTTACTCGATCCATCGCGACGAATTACACCTGAGAACAAGTACTTGCCTTTATAGTCATACTGCACTCTGGCAAAGTACGACAGTAATCTTTGTTTAAATGCAGGATTACTTGGTAAAGCTTCAAAAATACTTTGAACATCAGTTGCATTATCTATGTCTGCATTTTCAATAGTATTACCTGGAATATCAAAACCAATTTGTCCTGTAAATGTACCTGAGGTTTCAAAAGTAGACATCCCTAAGAGTACATTTAAATTATGATCTTCATTAAAGGTGC
>CAYZKX010000130.1:0-7332 GCA_964479055.1 uncultured Flavobacteriaceae bacterium | reverse complement strand
TTTGCCAAAAATGAAATTTCCGGCAGTGCACCATCATTAACGATCGGGTTTAATAAGAATGCTCCTGTAACTAATGTTTTTGTTAAGAATAATATCATTGTAGGTCGTAATAATGGGTTGCGATTACTCCATGTTAAGTCCATCCAATTCAAGCACAACACAGTCTATAGTGGATATGTGTTTATGGATGAAATGACAAAAACAAGATCGAAACAGTATGCGTTTGAAGGAAATCGCTATTTCACTAAAAATAACAAACCTATTCTCGTACAAAAACAGGAGAAAATGACTTTTGATAAGTGGTTAAATGAATTGAATTTAGATTATGACAGTCAGCATAAACACTTAAGAGATTTCAACCTCAACTCAGTATTAAAAATCAATAAAATTAGTTCAGATAAAGATATTTATGTGGTGGCCTTATTCGATAAATTTGGACAGCAAATTACAGTCGATTTTTCCGAAAAAGGAATAGCATCAGGAAATACATTTGCCATATTAAATATTGAAAACGATGAGGTCATCAAGTCTGGCACAGTGCCATCAACTAAGAAGATAGTTTTTCCTATGGCATCGTATAACCTTACTAATTCTAATTTTGGAATTTATAAAATTGAATTCTTTGATGAAAGTTCAAAAAAAAAGAATGATGGATTTTTTAAACGGCTCTTTGGTTGATTGTTTTAAGTTTTCCGTTGCACCACTTCATACACCTTATTCTCATCACATTTGTAAGTTTTGCTTGGATATTTAAGTAATAACGCATAATCGTGTGTTGCCATAAAAATGGTGTTGCCTTTTTTATTTAGATCTTGAAGTACTTCCATGACTTCAATGCTGGTTTGCGGATCAATGTTTCCTGTAGGTTCATCTGCCAGGATCAATTCAGGATCATTAAGTAAGGCTCGAGCAATGGCGACACGTTGTTGTTCACCACCCGACAGTTCATAAGGAAATTTGAAACCTTTGGTTTTCATATCAACCTTATCCAGTACCTCCTCGCATTTAGCTTTGATAGCATCGTTATCCTTCCAGCCTGTAGCTCGTAATACAAACTCTAAATTACCATTAACCGTTCTGTCATTCAATAATTTAAAATCTTGAAACACAATGCCAAGTTTACGTCTCAAAAAAGGAATTTCTTTTTCCTGCAGTGTTTTTAAATCAAAGCCAACTATAGAACCTTCACCTTTTTGCAATTCAAGATCACCATATAACGTTTTTAGAAAACTACTTTTTCCAGTTCCAGTCTTACCAATCAAATAAACAAAATCTCCTTTGTTCATTTCAAAATTTACATTTTCAAGCACCAAATTGGCGCCTTGATATATGGCAGCATCCTTTAATTGTAAAACCGTTTCAGACATAGAAATTGATGAAATTTAAAAGGTGATGTAAATGTATCATATTTAATATTAATATTCAATTTGTGTGAACGTTATGAATTCAACTTTTAATAACGTGTTTATAATTATAATTGTTTTAAAGCGTTATAGGTATGAGATTAAATATCTTTGAATTCAACAAAAAACGAAGTTAATGCGTAAAAAATGTTTGTTAGTAATAGCATGGGCTATGCTATGCAATTACATCGTCTTGGCACAACAATCGGCAATTTACACTAGTGAATTGGTCGAATTTCAAAAGGCGCTTACCCTTTATAACAGCAAGCAATATCTTGCGGCTCAATCCTTATTTAATAAAATTGAAGATGATGCTACCGACGAGGTATTGCGCTCAGATTGTGCATACTATATTGCCAATTGCGCGGTGAGATTAAACCAACAAAATGCCGATGACCTAATTGTTAAGTTTGTAGAAGATTACCCTACAAGTACTAAAAGAAACACGGCTTATATTGATGTGGCCGATTATTACTTTGAGAATTCCAAATACCCTTATGCACGCAAGTGGTACGAATTAGTAGAAGAAGATGCACTTTCAAGGAAAGAACGAGATAAATACAACTTTAATTATGGATATAGCCTATATGCCACTAATAATAATGCTGGTGCTCGGAAACATCTTGCACGTGTAGAAAATTCTGAAGAGTACGGTTCACAGGCCAAATACTATATTGGTTATATGGCGTATGAAGGTGATGATTATGAGCAAGCCTCGGAGTATTTTGATCAGGTAAGTGAGAATGACAGGTATCAGGAAAACTTATCCTATTATCAGGCTGATCTCAATTTCAAATTAGGCAATTTTGAAAAGGCAATTGAACTGGCTCAAGAACAGCTTCCAAATAGTGATGAAAATGAAGTGTCTGAGCTATCTAAGATCATTGGTGAGAGTTATTTCAATTTGGAAAAATATGCCGAAGCCATTCCTTACTTAACGGAATATCAAGGTAAGCGAGGCCGTTGGAACAATACGGATTATTACCAATTGGGTTATGCGTATTATAAACAAAATGATTTTGAGAACGCCGTTTCAGAATTTAATAAGATAATAGATGGTAATAATTCGGTGGCTCAAAACGCATATTACCATTTAGGTGAAAGCTATATCAATCTTGATAAAAAACAAGAGGCTTTAAATGCGTTCAGAAATGCAACCCAAATGGACTTTGACAACAAGATACAGGAGGACGCTTGGCTCAATTATGCTAAAATTAGCTATGAAATAGGTAACCCTTACCAATCTGTGCCTCAGGTCATTTCGGCATATTTGGAAAAATATCCTGATACAGCTTATAAGGAGGAAATGGAGACCTTGCTAATTGATAGCTACATTACTTCCAAAAATTATAAGGAAGCATTAGATCTATTGGAAGGCCGTAAGAGTTATGAGAATAAAATAGCCTATCAAAAAGTAGCCTTTTATCGCGGTGTGGAACTTTATAATGCCAATCAATATCTAGAATCGAAATCGTATTTCGATAAAAGCTTAAGCCAACCTCATGATCCCAACTATACAGCTAGAGCAACGTTTTGGAAGGCCGAAACCGATTATAATTTGACCAATTACAACGAAGCCTTGATTGGATTCAAGCAATTTCAGGGGAGCGGCAAAACCGATGCTGCAGAGATGATGAATATCGATTATAATTTGGGCTATACCTATTTCAAACAAAAAAATTATACTAAAGCTACCGAATACTTTCAAAACTATGTCACAAAATCATCCAATGATAAAGTGCGCATAAACGACGCTTACTTAAGATTAGGTGACGGTTATTTTGTGTCAAGTAATTATGGTCAAGCCATTGATGCCTATGATAAGGCAATTAATTTGAATCAAATAGAATCCGATTATCCTGCATTTCAAAAGGCCATGAGCTATGGTTACTTAGGTCGTATTAATGAAAAGGTGAATGATCTCAATACTTTCATCAACTCTTACAATAACTCAGGTTTGCGAGATGATGCGCTTTATGAACTGGGAAATACTTATGTAAAGCTTAATGAGATTGATAGGGCAATGCAAAACTACGATCAGCTCAACACTGAGTATCGCTCAAGTCCATTTGTTTCAAAAGCCATGTTACGCCAAGGATTGATTTATTACAATAATGGTGATAACGAACGTGCACTAAATAAGTATAAAGCAGTAGCCGATAACTATCCTGGTACTCCTGAAGCCATTCAGGCGGTCGCTTCTGCGCGATTGGTTTATGTCGATTTAGGTCAGGTAAATGATTATGCTAATTGGGTGCGTACATTGGATTATGTAGATGTGACTAATGCAGAATTAGATGATTCTTCATATGAGGCTGCCGAAAAACAGTATTTGGCTGGAAATACCAATAAAGCTATTCGTCAGTTCAACGAATACATCAATAGTTTTCCAAATGGTATCCATGCTTTAAAAGCACACTTTTATTTGGGTCAGCTCTATTACAAAGAGGATCTGCAAGGTAATGCAACGAGTCATTTTGAATATGTGATCGAAAGACCTTCTGGTGAATTTACCGAAACGGCATTGACGCGTCTTGGAGAAATCTATTTAAACGATAAAAGCTATGGTAGTGCTATTCCTGTTCTTGAGCGCCTTGAAGCTGAAGCTAATTTCCCTCAGAATGTAATTTTTGCACAGTCAAACTTAATGAAGGCGCATTATCAATTAAGTAACTACGATGCTGCTGTTAACTATGCTGAAAAAGTACTGAACAGTTCAAAGGTGGATAAGAATATTCAAAGTGATGCGCATATTATTATTGCCAGATCAGCAATAAAAACCAATGATGAGACTAAGGCGCGCGTAGCATATGCTGAGGTAGAAAAAGTGGCTTCTGGAGAACTGGCGGCTGAGGCTTTATATTATAACGCTTATTTCAAAAATCAAGATAAAAATCACGAAGCTTCTAATAGTACCGTGCAACGCTTGGTGAAAGACTATAGTAGTTATAAATACTATGCCGCAAAGGGATTGGTAATTATGGCCGATAATTATTATGCTTTAAATGATGCCTATCAAGCTACATATATACTAGAAAGTGTAATCGAAAATTTCTCTGAATATGATGATGTACTATCAGAGGCACGAGCGCAGTTGAGCCGAATCAAATCAGAAGAAGCCAAGACAAATTCATCGGTTGAGATCGATAATGGTAACTAGTTTTAAAATACGATCAATCAAAAAAGGTATAAACTGAACGAGATCAATATGTTCACATCAATTAAAAAAATAGCATTAATAGCAATGTGCTGCACAGTAAGTACGATAACAGCGCAAAACAATCGCGGCAAGGATACTCTGGATACACAGGTGGTCAATGTAGTTAAGCCCTATGCACCTAAAATTTCCGACGCCTTTAAGGTAAAAGAGATTCCAACTATTGACGATGCGCAAACAGCAACAAAAAAAGAAGTTAAATACAATATTTTTTCGATTCCTGTAGCATCAACATTTACACCTGCTAAGGCAAGGGCAGCAACCGTTGAAAAGGCTAAGAAGGAGATCTTGCATGATAATTTTTTAAGTTTTGGAGGCGGTTCTTACACTTCACTGTTAGGTGAATTGTATTTAAATCACGCCATTAATCGTACGGAAAATGTGGGCGGTTACGTTAGTCATCATTCATCACAAGGCGGTATAGAAGGCGTGCCGTTGGATGATGATTTTTCCGATTCAAGAATCACCATAAACTATTCGAAGAGTTTGAGTGATTATGCGTGGAATGTGGATGCTGGTTATCAACATCGTGCATTCAATTGGTACGGAATTCCAGATATCTATACACCTGAAGAACAAGACATGATTAGTCCGAAACATCGCTTTCATATGTTTAATTTTGGTGGAGAAATTGAATTTGATAACAGTACAATAAACAATGGGGATGTTCGATTTAGACGATTTGCAGACGGGATGGAATCTGGTGAGAATCGATTTATTTTCAATACCAATTTCGATGTTCCTTTGACTACAGGGAGCATCAATACTTCCTTAAAATTTGACTATTTAAAAGGCGAATTTGACCGACGTTATTTGGTTCCAATTAACATTAACTATGGTAACTACCAAATAGGTGTTGCTCCTTCATACCAGATCATTCAAGATGATCTTACATTGAATTTAGGAGTTTCGGCCTATTATTTAAATGATACGGAATTAAATGATAGTAAATTTTATATCTATCCTAAAGTCACAGCCTCTTATCGTGTTGCTGCTGATGTCTTGATCGCTTATGGAGGGATTGAAGGTGATCTCATTCAAAATTCATACTATGGATTTGCCAATGAAAACCCTTATGTATCTCCAACATTAATGATCATGCCAACAGATCAGCAATATGACGCCTACATTGGACTAAAAGGAAAGTTATCTAACAGTATGAGTTACAATATTAGAGGTAAATATCAAGCAGCTAATGATCAAGCCTTGTTCTTATCAAATCCAGTACTTACTGATACTGCCAATAATGAAGATTACCAATTTGGCAACTCTTTTGGCATTGTGTACGACGATGTAGATACCTTTAGCATTTTTGGAGAATTAAATCTTGATCTAAATAGAAATTTCACATTCGGCATTCAGGCAGAGTACTTCTCATATTCCTCTGAGAATGAAGAGGAGGCCTGGAACTTACCGGATTTTGAAGCTTCGCTCTTTATGGATTATCAAATTAGTGATAAGTGGTTTGCTGGTGCAAGCTTGTTCTACATAGGTGAACGATTTGACCAAATGAGTGTAGATCCTTTGTTGGCAGTTCCACCAACAACCATGGTATTGGATAGTTACTTTGATGCCAATGCCCATGTTGGATACCGTATCAATGATCGCTGGTCCGTTTATCTTAAGGGAAATAATTTAGCGAATCAAGCCTACGATCGTTGGCTGAATTATCGCGTTCAAAGCCTCCAGATCTTAGGAGGAGCCACTTATAAATTTGATTTTTAGAATCTGATCTTAAAGTGCTCTTTGACTTGTTCTTTCCTGAAGAATACTAATCCGAGATTAAACATATCCACAGTAACAGTTACCTGAGGATGACACTGGATATTGCGCCAGGTTTCTAACATTTCCTGACTCCAATACATGTCATCAAAAACCCAAACAGTGTTGTTATGAATAGTTGGCAATAGCGTTTCAAAGTAATCTATTGTAGCCTGTTTTTTGTGATTACCATCGAAGTAGATGAGGTCGAATTGTTGATTAGTAAGATCGCTCAAAACCAAATCAAAATCTGAATTGAGCAATGAAACATTATGTCTTTGTAGTCTGTTGAATTGCGTGCTGGTATACTCAAAAATATTGGGACAACCTTCAATTGATGTTAAGTGCCCCTTTTGAGCAGCCAAACTAAATGCTAATGTTGACATGCCTAAGGAGGTGCCCAATTCTAATATGGAATTGGCACCAATATAGCGTGTTAATCGATTCAGGAAATTGGCTTCTTTTAAAGTTGCACCTGAATGCTCAAGAATGCGTGAGATTTTTCTTTGATTAGATTTAAAAACACGAGAACCTGCACCCAGATCAGTCACTTGGATTGTTTTAGATTGTGATTTCAAATAACTACGATATGATTTAAGGGTTTTATAGTCTGGATGTTGCTTTTTATCATATAAGCAAAGTGTAACCAGATCGAATACAAATGGAGAATGCACACCATGTTGATTCTTGGAATGCAATAGAAATCTTAAGTATGCATATATCGTAAAGAACATACTAACTCTCTAACTTTTCATGTAAATCCAACCAACGTAACTCTTTTTCTTCAATTGTAGATAACAGAGCATTTAATTGCTCTGATAAAGCATTGATGTCTTCTATTGTCAATGTAGAATCATTGAATTTGTTCTCAAGTTCTTTTTTGTCATATTCTAATGATTTGAGTTTGCTTTCAAGATTGTTCAGTTCTTTTTGCTCATTATAGGTTAACCG
>CAYZKX010000129.1:0-7387 GCA_964479055.1 uncultured Flavobacteriaceae bacterium | reverse complement strand
GGTGCTAAATATTTAGCACCTCTTTTGTTTATAAGGGCAAGAACGACTTGCCAGCAATCACATCATCCGCCAATTCTGCAATGGATTTAGTATTAAAACTATTTAATAAAACCGTTCTAAATGGACTTGCAAATTGATGTAATGGACAGGGTTTTTTTTCATTGCATTTATCAATGCTCAAAAGACAACTTTTTAATCTTAGATCGCCATCAATAGCGTTTATTACTGTTACTATTGATTCTTTCTTATTGGTCTCATTTAAATAAAACCCTCCATTGGGGCCTTTTGTTGAAGAAATAATTTGTTGTCTTGATAAATTTTGAAGCAACTTGGCAATGTATGACCCCGGAACATTTATAGGGCCTGCTATTTCCTTTGCCTTTATTTTTTTGTATTCACTTGAATGAAGTGCTAAATAAAGCACAGCTTTAACAGCATATTTGGAAGATTTAGACAGCATAAAAAATTGCAATTGATATCACAAATATAAAAAAGACATTTTTATCTTAAATATGACTTATATCATATTATTTCCTTATGCCAGATTCTAATTTTGCTGTACTAAATAAGATTCAATATGAAAACTACACTAAAACTAATGATTACCTTTTGTGCCATTCTGGTAATGAGTTGTGGTGGCGACAAAAAAAGTGAAAATGTTTCTTATGGAAAAAAAGAAACAACCAAAAAAGAAGCTCCGAAAGAAAATAAAGCACCTGCATCAGTTCGTGTCGATCTTACCAGTAAAGGTGTTGGTCCCATTACAACTTTAACACTTCCTGAAGAAATTGATCAAAACATGGCCACTCACGGCAAAGAAGTATACGATAAACTGTGTACTGCTTGTCATAGAGCGGATAAAAAATTTATTGGCCCCTCGCCTACAGGAATTATGGAACGAAGAACACCTGAATGGGTAATGAACATGATTCTTGATCCCGAAGGCATGGTTGCTAATGATGCTTTGGCAAAAGAACTTCTTATTGAGTTTAACGGCTCTCCTATGGCCAATCAAAACCTCACGGAAGATGAAGCACGTGCGGTATTAGAATATTTCAGAACACTAAAATAATTACATATGAAACTATTAAAAATATATGTTTTTACTGCTTTTTGTGCTCTAGCATTAATAGCATGTAAGACAGAAAACAATGAAGCCCCAACGAACTCAACAGCTGCCCCAGCTGAGAATACTGAAGAACGCACAGGTCAAGCATTTATGACTGATGATGAAGCCACACCAAACTGTCTGGAAATAGCTATTGGTTCGCCTGATCATACTACCCTAGTTGCCGCGGTTCAAGCAGCACAGGTTGAAAACGCACTGGTTAATGTTGGACCACTTACCGTTTTCGCACCTACCGATGAGGCCTTTGCTGCACTTCCCGAAGGTACAGTGGAAAATCTGGTTAAGCCAGAGAATAAAGCCGCGTTAGCTAATATTCTCAAATTTCACGTTACACCTGGTAATTTGAACACATCCATTTTAACTAAGTTGAAGCAACTTGGACAAGCTAACAATCAATATATACAAGTTGAAGTTGTAGACGGCAAACCAGTAATTGGTGGTGCTAACATAATTGCTAGCGTAAAGGCTGGTAACGGTATTGTTCATGTTATTGACAAGGTTCTATTACCTCCAACTGAAGAATAAAAATCACTAATCTAATTTATATAACAATGAAGAAAATATTAAAATCAGCAGTTGCATTACTTAGCATACTTGTTGCATTCACAAGTTGTAACAACGGTCAAAATACTAGTGGAAAATCTGGTGCATTGTCCAGTAGTGCAGCAGAGAAAGTTTATGTTGCGCCAGGCGAACATGATGAATTTTATGCCTTTATTTCAGGAGGTTTCAATGGGCAATTATCAGTCTATGGATTGCCTTCAGGGCGTTTGTTTAAAGTTATTCCGGTATTTTCACAAGACGCAGAAAAAGCTTACGGTTATAATGAAGAAACAAAGCCATTGCTTAATACATCTTATGGATTTATTCCATGGGACGATGCTCACCATCCTGACATCTCACAAACAAACGGCATACTAGATGGTCGTTATGTATTTATTAATGGTAACAACACACCAAGAATTGCAAAAGTAGATTTAAGAACGTTTGAAACTACTGAGATTATTGAAATACCAAATAGTGCTGGTAACCATAGTTCATCCTATGTAACAGACAATACTGAGTATGTAGTAGCAGGAACACGATTCTCCGTACCAGTCCCTCAAAGAGATATGCCAATTAATGAGTATAAAGGAAATTTTAAAGGAACATTGTCATTTATTTCAGTAGATCCTGAAGACGGTAGAATGGATCTCAAATTTCAAGTATTAATGCCTGGATTTGATTATGACAAAGCGCATCCAGGACGAGGTAAATCTCATGGATGGTTCTTCTTTACTACGTATAATACTGAGGAAGCTAACTCACTATTAGAAGTAAACGCATCTCAAAACGATAAGGATTTTATCGCCGCTGTAAACTGGAAAATGATAGAAGAATATGTTAATAATGGTGGCGGTACAAAAATGCCAACCAATTATGCGCATAACGTATATGATGAACATACACATATGGCAACCTCTACAATGAAAAAAGAAGTTGTAATGGTTGACCCGTCTGAAGTTCCTGGAGCACTTTACTTTTTACCAACTCCAAAATCACCACATGGTTGTGATGTAGATCCAACAGGTGAATACATTGTTGGTAGTGGAAAGTTATCTGCAAACGTTACTGTTCATTCATTCACCAAAATGTTAGATGCTATTGAAAATGAAAAATTTTCAGGTGATGCATACGGTATTCCAATCTTAAATTTTGAAGACGTACTAGCAGGTGCTGTTGAGCAACCTGGCTTAGGACCTCTACATACAGAGTTTGACAACGAAGGAAACGCCTATACATCATTCTTTATTTCGTCTGAAATCGTAAAGTGGAAATTAGGCACTTGGGAAGTACTAGACAGACAGCCTAGTTACTATTCAATTGGTCACTTAATGATTCCTGGCGGTAATTCGCAACAGCCTTTTGGCAAATATGTTGTTGGCATGAACAAGATTACTAAAGACCGTTATTTACCAACTGGACCCGAGTTAACACAATCGGCTCAGTTATATGATATTTCCGGTGATAAAATGGAGCTTTTACTTGATTTCCCAACAGTTGGCGAACCTCACTATGCTGCTGCAATTCCTGCGGATATTGTAAAACCATTACAGACTAAGATCTTTAAGTTGGACGAAAATAATCACCCATTTGTCACTAAGAGCGAAGCCGATACAAAAGTGGTTAGAGATGGTAAAGACGTTCATATTTATATGACCACTATTAGAAGTCACTTTGCTCCTGATAATATTGAAGGTATAAAAGTGGGCGATAGAGTATATTTTCATGTGACTAATTTGGAACAAGATTATGACGTACCACATGGTATTAGTATGATTGGTGCTAACACTTCAGAATTGTTGATCATGCCAGGACAAACCGAAACCTTTGTTTGGGAAGCCAAACAGGTTGGTGTATGGCCATTCTATTGTACGGATTTCTGTTCGGCATTGCACCAGGAAATGCAAGGATATATTCGAGTGTCACCAGCTAATTCTGATATTGAACTCAGTTGGTCACTAGGTGGAGATTTCTAATAAAACGAAATAGGGAAATTTTGTTTTAGTGTTTATTTTCCTAGTATAAGGCGAGAGTTGGTCTTTTCGCTCTCGCCTTTTCTATGGACTCTTAATACCATTTCATTAATTAAGGATCAAGGACAATGAAAAAATCAAATATTATCATGCTGGTTGCAGCTATACTGCCTTTAGGGTTGTTTTTATTTCCATTGTGGAAAATTACACTTGAAGCACCACAATATCCAACACCTCTAGGAATGTACATTCATATTAATGATTTTGCCGATGTTAACCCACATGACATTAAGAACATTAACCTTATGAATCACTACGTTGGGATGAAGTATATACCGGAGGCGATACCAGAATTCAAGATATTTCCAGCAGGAATCATTATAACTACCATTCTAGGTTTACTTATAGCCCTTAAAGGCAACTATAAATGGTTTCTGTATTGGTTTATACTTATGATCGCTTTAAGCTGTGCTGGATTGTATGACTTCTATTTGTGGGAACATGATTATGGGCACAATCTTGATCCTAAGGCTATAATGAAATTCACTAATCCAGATGGTACTACAATGGGATTTCAACCACCTCTTTTTGGTAGTAAAGACATCTTGAATTTTACAGCCCATTCCTATCCGCAATTGGGAGCATACTTCTTAGGCTTAGGAATTGCAACGTCCTTTATTGCTTTCATGGTTGGGAAAAAACAACATAAGAAAACAAGCGTAACTTAATAAAAGATAAGACACCTAAAAACACTAAAAAAATGAAAACACTAAAACCCATTGCTTTAATAGCAGTTCTACTCGTATTTACAGCATGTCAAGTTAAGCCTGAGGCTATAGACTATGGAAATGACGGTTGTTACTTCTGTAAAATGACCATAGTAGATAAAGTCCATGCTGCTGAAGTTGTCACAACAAAAGGCAAGGTTTATAAATTTGATGCTACAGAGTGTATGGTCAATTTTATGAATGACTTTGAGACCAATACCATTGCATTGTATTTGAGCAATGACTTCAACGATCCCGAAACACTCATTGATGCTACACAAGCTACATTTTTAATAAGTGAAAATGTACCCAGCCCAATGGGAGCATACCTTTCAGCCTTTAAATCATTTGAAGAAGCTCAAGAGGTGCAGAAAGAAAAAAGTGGTGAACTGTATTCATGGGATGAGCTTTTAGAACAATTAAATTAATGTAATTAGCGAATTGCCTTTTAAATGAAAACTTTTAATTCATATTGCATTATTATTATACTGAATTTAGTTGTTCAAGTATCTTTTACACAGTCGGTGGAAGTCTGTAGCTCTTGTCAATATAAAAATATAAAAGACGCTATTAGCGCCGTTTCAAGTCATGATACCATAATTGTAAAAAAAGGCACATACAAAGAGTATGACATTGAAGTCAACAAAGCCTTGACCATAATTGGTCAAGATTATCCTGTGATAGATGGGCAACAAAAAGGTGAGATCTTTACCATTACAGCAGATAGTGTAACTGTAGATGGACTATTTATTATTAATGTAGGCACTAGCTATACTGAAGATTATGCAGCTATTAGAGTACGTAAAAGCAAACACTTTGTAATTCAAAATGTGGTGCTGGAAAAATTGTTCTTTGGTATTTACATTGAAAAGTCTAGTTATGGCAAACTCTATCACAACAAAGTGATTGGCGATGCGATACAAGAATATAATTCAGGAAACGGCATTCAACTTTGGTATAGCCATCATATTGAAATTGAGCACAATTTCGTAGAACGCGTTCGTGATGGTATCTATTTGGAGTTTGCTGACAATTGCATCATTAAAAATAATGTAAGCGAAAACAACTTGCGCTACGGTCTTCATTTTATGTTCTCAAATAATGACATCTATGAAGACAACACTTTTGTAAATAATGGCGCTGGTGTTGCAGTTATGTTTTCAAAGCATATTAAAATGTATAATAACATTTTTAGGGAAAATTGGGGATCGGCTTCATACGGCATGTTGTTAAAAGAAATTAATGACGCTGAAATTAAGGGAAACACCTTTGAAGAAAACACTATAGGAATCAATATTGAAGGATCAAATAGAATTATTTATCAAAATAATGAGTTTCTAAATAATGGCTGGGCTATTAAAGTAAGAGGTGCATGCTACACCAATAGTTTTACAGGTAATAATTTCATGTACAACTCCTTTGATATTGCCTATAACAGCAAGGTCAATGACAATACATTCGATGGTAATTATTGGAGTAACTATACGGGTTATGATCTTGACCATGACGGTATAGGTGATGTTCCTTATCGTCCCGTAAAGCTGTTTTCTTACATTGTTAATCGTACTCCCGAAACCATAATTTTGTTGAGAAGTTTATTTATCGATATAATTGATTTCTCCGAAAAAGTTTCGCCTGTATTTACACCAGACAATTTATTGGATAACCAACCACTAATGAAAAAGAATTCATGGTAAATATTGAAAATCTATATAAAAAATTTGGAAATAATGAGGTGTTAAAAGGAATAGAACTCAACATTGACCAAGGGGGTATTTTTGCTGTTCTAGGACCTAATGGTTCAGGTAAAACCACGCTCATAAAATCGGTATTGGGCATGGTCATTCCCAATAAAGGCAAAATCACAGTGCTTGGTGAGAACATTAAAAAGAATTCAACCTACAGGCACAAGATCGATTACCTTCCTCAAATAGCCAATTTTCCTAACAATCTTAAAGTAAGAGAACTCATTAGAATGATCAAGGATCTTCGTGGTCAAACGTCTTCAGATCAAGAATTGATTTCACTTTTTAACCTCGAACCTTTTTTGAATAAGAAACTTGGTAATTTGTCTGGTGGAACCAAACAAAAAGTAAATATTCTGCTTACTTTCATGTTTGATAGTCCACTTATTATTCTGGATGAGCCCACAACCGGTTTAGATCCAATTTCCCTTATTAGACTTAAGGAGATCATTCAAAAAGAGAAAGCCAAAGGCAAAACCATTTTAATCACCTCTCATATCATGAGCTTTGTAGAAGAGGTGTCAGACGAGATTGTATTTATTCTTGAAGGGAAGATCTATTTTAGAGGAACAATTTCTGAACTAAAAGCAAAGACATCACAACCAGATTTCGAACATGCGATAGCATCTATATTAACTCACAATCATGCTTAAAATATTGAAATACAGTTTTTTTGATCTCATGCGAAGCCGTTGGAGTTACGTTTATTTTGGCTTTTATCTTCTACTAGGTATAATGCTGTTGTTTTTAAACAACGACCTTTCAAAAGCTGTGATCACCTTGATGAACGTCATTATTGTTCTTGTTCCGTTGATAGGCACTATTTTTGGCGTCATGTATTATTACAATTCGAAAGAATTCACCGAACTTTTGCTAGCACAACCTTTAAAACGCTCATCAATTTTCCTTGGCCAATATTTAGGTGTTGCCTTATCACTTTCTATGAGTTTAATACTGGGCTTAGGTATTCCATTTGCCTTTTACGGTCTTTTTAAGAGTAGTGTAATTTGGGATTTTTCCTTGTTGTTGGTGACCGGAACTTTTTTAACCTTTATTTTTTCGGCTTTAGCTTTCAATATAGCTTTGTCTAATGAAAATAAAATAAAAGGGTTTGGCTATGCCATCTTATTGTGGTTATTCCTGGCTATTATTTATGATGGCGTTTTTTTAATGACGCTTATATTGTTTGAGGATTATCCATTGGATAAACTTTCCTTAGTTGGAACAATG
>CAYZKX010000128.1:0-7437 GCA_964479055.1 uncultured Flavobacteriaceae bacterium | reverse complement strand
GTCTAATATGGGTGTAAATGATGTGCCATTATTGGTGGTGTGCCACAATCCTCCTGAAGCATAGGCTACATAAAACTCTGTTGGCATTTCAGGATTAACTGCCAAGTCGACCACACGACCACTCATAATTGAAGGTCCCACGTTTTCAAATGGTACATTTTTAACTATAGAAGAGGCTGCCATTTTAGATTTATTGGCTAGTGCGTTCATTACTTCATCAGGTGAAGTTGCAGGCTGTTGTCCAAAAAGATAAAGTGTAGGTAAAAATAAATAAGCAATTAGAAGATTCTTTGTTTTCATAGTGGTTAGAATTTAATAGTCCATGAAATTAGGGAAACTTGTGACTACTGCAAAATAGGAGTGCAAAATATTATTATCTGAAATTAAAAAAGGCATCCAAACTGGATGCCTTTTATTTTGAATCAATATAATGTTATTCGATAATTATCTTTTTAGTAAGCGTTCCATTTTCAGTGGCAATCTTTGCAAAATAAACCCCATCTGACAATTGAGACACATCAACGGAAAACAGCTCATTGGACTCCCTTAAATCTTGTTGTTTAACAATGCGTCCATTAATATCATAAATGGTAAGGTTCTCCAAGCTTATAAACGAATTGTTTCGTATGAAAAGTACCTCAGTAGCAGGGCTAGGATAAATGGCAATAGTCCCGGTTAAATCAAACTCGGCATTGCTCAATGTACAATCCCATTCAGAAGCTACTGGTGCGCCACAAACTGAGGTCCCTGTACTTCGGGTTTGTAACGCATTTCCTGCATCAATATCATCAGAACTTAGAGTTCGATTAGAATCTCCATTAGCTATTGCATAATGCATAATGGCATTGCTGTCAATAACATGTGCCAGCTGATGGCCATGCCCTAATTCATGCACAGCAACACTTTCAAAATCGTATTCAGAAACAGAAGGTAATGCTGGACCATATTCCCAGGTAACACCATCATCAAATGTGATATCTAATTCAGTAATAATCCATTCTACATCTGTTGGTGGTGGTTGAAGACAGCCACTAAAATAACTTGTACATACTCCAAGAACACCTACCGGTAATTCCGATCCATTATCAAATCGGACAATATTTATTCCGTCTAATGCAGTAGCATCTGTTGCTGTAGTAGCACCCATTTCCCAATAAATGTCTGTAGTACATCGCCATGTATTAAAAGCACGCATAAATGATTCATTTGCTGGGGTATTAGCATCAAAATCAGTGAACATTTGCCAGGTATAGCCCCCATTACCATTATCATTATAATGTTGCGTGTCATCTGTCCACAGTCCTGAGGCACCTAAATCTGCTGTGGCATTAATATGTGCGTAATCCACACTTAAGTTTTGGCCAGATAATGCTAATACCATAGTTGGGGGATTATCTATAATAGCGACATTACCATTACCTGCTTCAGAAGGAATTTCGACAGTTATTGTTGTATCTGACCATGATAATATTTGTGTTGAAGCGGCAAAGGTATATGTGGCTCCACCATCATCTGCATTAGTAAATCCAACTGTTTGTGGAGTTCCACCAAAGCCCGACCCTGTTATGGTCAATACTGTTCCGGTTCCTGATGTCACCGTTGTAGGTGAGATATTAGTTATATTAACAGATCCCCTGGTTTCTACATTGCTTATTTGCGGAACTTTAAATTGTTTCACCTCAACAAAGGGTACTCTGGTATGGCTAGTAAGCATAGGATAAAAGTTAGTTTCAACTCCTTCAATAACTTTAAAGGGATTTACCACCTTGTTGGTAAATGTTTCGTATCTATAAAATCCCTGAGGACCACTATAAGCTGTCATCAAATTATTTTTGCCATTGCTTAATATAACATTAGTAGGAGTTAAGGTAAATACACCAACATCATTTACGTTTAAACCTAAGCTAGGGGTTACTTTTTCGGCATTCATTCCTACCTGTCCTCCCGGAGTAATCATTTCAATTCTTGTTACTGCCTGACCTTTAAAAACTTTGTAAACTTCAATGGTATTAAGTGTAAAGATATTTGCGTTTTCCTGATTCCAAAAACCTTCCTGTGCAATAACTTTTCCTTCAATAATAAGTGAGGATTCTTCCACCTGTTGTGCTAATGGAATTTCATAAAGTGCTCCTTGAGCCATTGCTAGAGGTATACTTAAAACACCCAATGCAAGAAATAAAATAAAATGTCTAATAGTAGTTGTTCTCATAGTTTTCGTGAATATGATTAAAATAGCTTTCTATATGATTTTCAGTTATCTAAGATATATAATTTAAGCTTAAAATATTTAAAATCACCAATGAAGTTATCCAATTAAAAAAATTACATTTCATCTCTTTTATGAGATACTACGCGCTCAATGGAAAAAGTTCTATTTTTGATAAAATTTGAATTCATGAAGTATACATCAATAGATCGCACCTTATTTATCAATAACAGGAAAAATTTTACTGCACAAATGAAAGCCAATAGCATTGCTATTTTTAACAGCAATGACATCTACCCAATAAGTGCAGACAGTACTTTGCCTTTTGAGCAGCATAGAGATATCTTTTATTTAAGTGGTGTAGACCAAGAAGAAAGCATCCTTGTATTATTTCCCGATTGTCCAAAAGAGAAACATCGCGAGATGCTATTCTTGAGAGAGACCAATGAACATATTGCTGTTTGGGAAGGCGAAAAACTAACCAAAGAAAAAGCATTCGAAACGTCTGGAATTAAAACGGTGTACTGGTTAAATGAAATGGAAAAAGTACTCTTTGAACTTATGACACAATGCGATACCATTTACATAAATACCAATGAGCATTACCGAGCCAATGTGGAGACAGAAACCAGAGAAGATCGATTCACAAAATGGATCAAAAACAAATATCCTGCGCACTCTGTAGCTAAAAGCAACCCCATATTACAACGCCTACGATCTATAAAAGATGCTCTAGAATTAGACCTCATGCAAAAGGCCTGTGACATTACTGAGAAGGGTTTTAGACGTGTATTAAACTTTGTAAAACCAAATGTTTGGGAGTACGAGATCGAAGCTGAATACATGCATGAATTTTTGTGTAATCGTTCCCGAAAGTTTGCCTATACCCCAATTATAGCATCGGGAAATAATGCCAATGTATTGCATTATATTGAAAACAATCAACAATGTAAAGCCGGTGATCTTATTCTTATGGATGTTGGTGCAGAATATGCCAATTATTGCAGTGATATGACGCGTACTATCCCTGTGTCTGGTCGATTTACCAACCGACAAAAAGACGTTTATAATGCTGTAAATAGAGTCAAAATAGAAGCCACCAAAATGTTAGTTCCTGGAACGGATTGGGCCGATTATCATGTTGAAGTTGGGAAACTCATGACTTCAGAACTTTTGGCATTAGGTTTACTCGATAAAGCCGATGTTCAAAATGAAGATAAGGATTGGCCGGCGTACAAAAAATATTTCATGCATGGTACTAGTCACCATATTGGATTAGACACCCATGACTATGGCCTTTTGACTGAACCAATGGAGGCGAATATGGTTTTTACTGTTGAACCTGGGATCTATTTACCTGAAGAAGGATTTGGTGTGCGTCTTGAGGATGATGTGGTGATTCAATCCAATGGAGAACCTTTTAATCTAATGCGAAATATTCCTATTGAAGTTGAAGAAATTGAGGAACTTATGAATTCTTGAGGAATAAGTTAACTTAGTTATTGTTGTGGAGTCATTATCTACTAAACCAGCCTTGTGTCTTAAGGACTTCTTCAAAGAGTATTACTACTTATGTCTTAAAGCTGAAAATGATAATAACGCAATTCCCATTATTGACGACTGCTCATACGATATAGTATTTTTTAAACAAGCCTCGGCAAAGCTCATTTTTGGCCCATTTAAAAAATCTCTTAGTTGCAATTATAAATTATTTACTGTGCATATGCGCACACCTCCTTATCGTGTTATTTATGATAAGGAGCTCACTTTTTTCACAATAAAATCACAACCTTGGTTTAACGGTTATTTCTTTTCCCATCTTGAAAGGCATGGAGTTATTGATTTGACAGATTCTAATATTCTGAGTTCAACATTTACGTCTGAAATTTTGAATGCAAGCACTCCTCAAGAATTATTCAAACTAACCGACAACTATTTTCTAAGTAACAAAATGAAGTTTTCAAAAAAAATAGAATTGGTAAAAAAAATCTGTGATTATATAATTATTAATAAGGGTCTCGTTAGTATTGAAAACATCAGTCAACATTTTAACAGGTCTAGACAGTATCTAAATAAAATATTTAAAGAAGAGGTTTTATATAGTTTGAAGAAATTCACCACTTCAGTAAGAATTCTCCACTTAGCACGCTTCAAAATAAAACATCCTTCCACTCCTCTTACTGCAATTACTTATAGATATAATTATTTTGATCAATCTCATTTTATTAAAGATTTTAGAAGTATATGTGGGGTTAAACCTAAACAGTTTTTTGATAATATACCTGAATTTCTAATGCGGCATCAATGAGTTTCCATTTTTACAATTCTAGGTAAACATTAAAGATTTACTTTGTGCACCAAATGTGAAACTTTACATAATTTAATTTGAAGTATGCAAAATACATGGAAATCACATCGTTTTTTTCTTCATCTTGTTATTTTAGGACTTTGTTTATGCTACGTATACCAGTTACCCGCTCAATCTAATGAACAAACTAGCCATAAAGAAATAACAATATTAGCAGATACGTATTTATCTGCCCTTACAGAATTAAAACAGTTTAATGGTGTGGTATTATTGCAAAAAGAAGGTGAAATCATTTTGAACAAAGCGTATAATATCACTACGGACAAAAATTCGTCTTTATACGTTCATGAATCTAGTCAATTTGATATTAGATCAATTGCAAAGTTGTTTGCAAAACATGCCATGTATGAATTAGAAAGAGAAGAAAAGATTGATCTGGATTCGAATATTTCCTATTACATACCTGCCATACCTATGGAAAAGCAAATTAGTTTTAATCATTTGCTTAATCACACGTCAGGGCTTCCTAGAGAGTTCATAAATACCGCCAAGCCACCAGTAAATATGACAACAAATGACGTCATAAAGTATATTGCTAATCAAAATTTAGAATTTGCTCCAGGTACCGATACGCGCTATTCCAACTTGGGATATCAGCTAATCTATTACAGTCTAGGACAAATATATAATAGCACTTATGTTGATGTTATGCGTACAAAATATTTTAATACTATGGGGATGGTTAATTCTGGCAGTAATTTTAATGATCCATTGTCTTCAAAACTAAATTATGCCTTCGGTCATGTTGTTAAGGATTCAATAATTTCTTGTATATGTGACTTTGAAAACGATGATATGAAGATGGGAAATCTATTTTCAACTGCTCAGGATTTAAATATGTTTCTCAATACTTTAGACGAAAATACTAACGCCGCTCTAGTAGATTCAGGGAGTATAAGTCATGCCGGAGGATCTAAAGGAAAACGTGCTTATATAGAACGAAATTTCATCAAAAACTATCAGATTATTTTTTTAGCCAACTATGATGCCATTCCATTCCAAAAATTAACACGCGATTTAAAAAGTTTAATGGAAGGACTTCCAACAAAAATTCCAAAGCCTGTAAATAGAAAAGCGGTCAATATTGACCCTTACATCTTAAAGCAATATGAAGGCACATATGATATTGTAGATGCTGGTCATATTTTGGTTACTATTAAGGAAATTGATGGACAATTATTTTTATTTCAAAATGGCAAGAATAATGGTCAACTTTTTGCCGAAACGGATACTATTTTCTTTTCTGATTCCAATTCAGAGGAGTCTGTTAAGTTTATATTGGACAACACAAATACTTGGCAAATGCTTATTGATTTTCAAGGTGTTCAATGGCGCGCCACAAGACAATAATTAATGGCCAACAAGAGCCTGGATTATCATTAACCTATTTCTGATTAATCTATTTTGTTGGAGTATCTGCTACTCTAAACGGTAACATATTAATTAAGAAAAACGCTCCAATGGCAGGTAAGACCCATCCTAAATTGTTTTGTGCAAATGGAATATAACTCTTTATTGTTATCAGCCATTTGGATTCTATCAAAAAACCTAAAAAGTCGGGAATACTAAAAACAAAAGTCACAAGTACCACTGCTCTAAATACTATAGGAGATGCCCATTTTTGTGGTATTACATTTAAAAAGATTAGTACAATAGTCAATGGGTAGATAAACATTAGTGCAGGTAAGGCAACATCAATAATGTAGTGTACATCCATTTGGCCTATTAATACACCAAAAACACAGGCCAATAATGCTGTTAACCAATAGGCTTTGTTAGATTCTTTAAAAAGTCCTTTTATAAAATCAGCCGTTCCAACAATAATACCAACAGCAGTGGTAAAACATGCCAATGCCACCAAAACACTTAAAAATGCACTCCCAATACTCCCTAATGTAGCCTTGCTAATTCCAGTTAATAGTTCAGGTCTTGAAATATCACTATTAAAGGCACCATTAAAATTCGCCCCAACTGCAATCAATCCAATATAAATAAGAAATAACAATAACATGGCTACAAAACCTGATCGTGCTATGACTTTCCTTTTGTCATTAAATGAGGTATATCCTTTTAAGTTTAATGAAATAATTACAATACCACCTGTTAATAGACCCGCTAATGCATCATAAGTTTGATAGCCTTCAAAAAAGCCACTTTTCAATGGTGTTTCAAAAATTGAAGGTTGCATGGTGGTTGAATTAGAAAATATACCTATTCCAATAATGGCCAATAAAATAATTCCAATAAGTGGTGTCAAGTACTTTCCCAATATTTCGAGGACCGTTCCTCTATTGATAACAAAAACAAAAACCAAGGCAAAATAAATGCTACTCGTTAAAATCGAAGAAGTACCAAAAAATGGCTGAATGGCCATTTCATGGGTAACAGCAGCAGTTCTAGGGCAAGGCAGTGTTATCGCAATAGCATATACGCATAAACAAAAGATCAAACTAAACGCAGGAGACACCTTATTGCCAAAATCCATCATGGTTCCTTGTAATCTGGCGTGTGCAAAAAGTGCAAAAAAAGGAATGATTGTAGCCGAAGCCAAAAATCCTAGTGATACCAACCACCAATCTGGTCCAGCTCTAAAACCAAGTAAAGGCGGCAGTACTAAATTACCGGCTCCAAAAAATGCCGCAAAAATTGCAAAGCCCAATACAAAGCTTTCTTTTGTTTTATTCATGACCATTTTTTTATTGTATCACAAGATAGCAAAATAGCAATTTGAATTATCAAATGGTTACACTTTGTCCCTAATTTGTAATTCTAAAAAAGTACTTCGTATTATTAATTTTAAAGATTTTTCTTACTTTTTTATGCATTTCATCGAAAACTTAATGCTTTTAAACGTTTTTTTTTT
>CAYZKX010000127.1:0-7566 GCA_964479055.1 uncultured Flavobacteriaceae bacterium | reverse complement strand
CAGTTTTATATTTCGGATTGCCACGTCCATATTTAGGGGAACTTTCCCAATAAGGTGTTTCAGGTGATAAGGCATTTACAGCCCTTGGAAGAATACTATCAAAAACCTTTAAATAGTTGTTCCATATCTCTTCTTTTTCAGCTTCTGAACGACCTTCTTGCCATCCCCATCGATGCCAACCTTCGGAGTTCTCATTATTCCCGCACCACAAAGCTAGAGCTGCATGATTTCTAATTCGTTTTATGTTATCAATAGCTTCCTGCTCTACATTTTTAATAAAGTCAACATCTCCAGGATACATTGCACATGCAAACATGAAATCTTGCCAGATCAAGATACCTTTCTCATCACACAATTCATAAAAAGTATCATTTTCATAGATGCCACCACCCCAAACACGTAACATATTCATATTGGCTGCTACAACATCATTCAATAACTTTTCATAATGTTCTGCTGACACCTGATTTTGAAAACTATTTTGAGGAATGTAATTTGCTCCTTTCATATATACAGGTTGTCCATTAACTTTAAAATAGAAAGATTCCCCAATACTATCTTTTTCGGTAACCAGATCAATGGTTCTGATACCTTTATTTAATTGGGCCGAATCTAAAACCGTTCGATGCTTCTTCAAAACAAAATCCATATCATACAAATACGGTTCCCCTACATTATGAGGCCACCACAATTTGGGCTTTTTAATTGTTATTGGTGTCTTGTATATTGAAGTGCCTGGGATTGGATTAATTTTTTCTGTTTTATACAAGCTATCATTTACAAAAATCTCCAGCATCAAATTATCGTTATGTGAAGCCTTGATCTCAACTTCAGCAGTCAACTCAGCCAAATCATCTCCTATTTGGTTTTGTTTGATAAAGACATCCTCTATTATCGCTTCGTCCCAGGCCTTGAGACGCACTGGCCTCCATATACCAGAGGTATTGAATGTTGGTCCCCAATCCCATCCATATTGAAATTGTGCTTTTCTGGTATAAATGCGATAGCCTTCCGGCAAATTGTAAATGATCTTGGCTTTAGCCTCCTCTTCAGCTTCTATAGTTTTTTCAAAGTGTATTTTAAGTTGGTTATTCTTTTTTAACAGTGATCCAACCTCAATATTCCATTCTCGAAAGGCATTGTCTGCGCTTAAAATTATGCTATCATTCAAGCTTACAGTTGCATAGGTATCTAATCCTTCAAAAATAAGCTCAATGTGTGTTTTATTTAAGACGTCTTCACTTAAAGTAAATTGGGTTTTATACTCCCAGTTGTTGTCTGAAATCCACTGTAGTTTAAGCTCATTATTTCCAATAAAAGGATCTTCAATCAATTGGTTTCTTAAAAGATCGGTATGTACTTCACCTGGAATTTGTGCAGGAAACCACTTTGAATACAAGGTGTTTCTAAACTCCCAATTTTCATTGAGTTCCAGTTCAATTGGTGTTTCACTGTCAGGTTGACAAGCCGCACTTATTAAGGCTAGTATTAAAATTTTAATCCATCTATTCATTCAATTCTCTTAGTATAGATTTAATGCTGCGAATATCTGAAATAAGTTCATTACTATTCCCATGTTGCGGTTCAGTCTTTTTAGTTGCAGAAGTGTGAATTTCTTTAAATCCTGAATTTTTAAAGCGTTTTGCATTTAGAGCATTTATCCCACTTCCTGGCATCACAATAATGTCGCCTTCTGCTCTTTTATTTAACTCAATTAATACGTCTAAACCTTCTATTGCTGTTAGCTGTTGACCTGAAGTTAATAATCTGTCAACACCTATTTCCTTTAATTTTTCAAAGGTGTGAATTGGATCAATAACCTCATCAAACGCCCGATGGAAAGTAAATGACAAGGGTTGCGAACATTTGATCAATTCCTGAGTTCTATCCACATCTAAGACATTTTTGGCCGTCAAAACTCCCGATACTATACCTTTAAATCCCAGCTGTTTACAGGTTTCAATGGTGAGTTTCATTTGTTCAAACTCCTCATTACTATAATTAAAATCTCCATCACGCGGTCTGATAAGCACAAAGGTTTCAATGCTTAGCTTCTCTGCCACATTAGCAAGTAGATCATAAGATGGTGTAAGACCACCAACACCAAGTTCGCAACATAATTCTATGCGATGTGCTCCTGCTTTTTGTGCATTTAAAGCCGAAGTAAAATTACTAGCGCAGATCTCTAAAATCATTTTATTTGATAACTATTTCATCAATGAAGGTCCATGCGTTTTGTCCGGCTCCTTGTTTTCCTTCAGGGATTATTCCAAAATTAGGTACACGAAGTGTTATCAACTGCGTTGATTTATTCATGAAATTTATTTGTGAGTTTGCGATGAGTTGTTGAGAATTGATTGTCATATAATGCTTACTTCCATCATCCAAAATAACCTCAACAGATTCAGGTGCATAGATCCATTGGCCATTTCCATTATGAAAACGGGTTTCAATGGTATTGATCTTCATTTCCTCTCCTAGATTGATGGTGATCTCTATGTCCTCTCCCCAAAACCCTAGCCATTCTTTATCACCATAGCGCGTGTCGCTTCCATTAATGCCATTGACCAAGCCTTCTGCACCACTACCAGGATACGATTGATGAGGTGTTTTATCAATAGTAATGGTCTTACCAACACCTTTGTGAACATTTATGGATTGGACCAAAGTTCTACCTATTTTATGGTCTTCATCAAAGACAGCGGCTTTTATGGTTACTGATGTATCTATTTTAATAGGTTCATTGTATAATGGTGATTCTACCGAAGGTTCAGAAGTATTCATTGTGTATCGAATGGTTTTACCTTTCGATTCGGTGAAAAGTTCATACATCACCTTTTGGTTGTCTTTTACTATTTGACCTTCCAATTCATAAAGGTGGTTGGCGTATTTTATATCCCGTGCGTCTAATCGCTTATGGAAATTCTCCAGACGGGTGATGAAGTTAGAATACGACTTGTTATCATTGCTTGACCAAACTACTTCGCTCATGGCTAATATTCGTGGAAATACCATATACTCCACTTGCTTAGAATTTGGCATATACTCAGTCCATACATTACCCTGTGCACCAAGCACATACGCGCTTTCAGAAGCGGATAGTTGGCTAGGAACTGGATCAAACTCATAAACCTTTTCAAGTGGTAGATAGCCTCCAATCGCTAGTGGTTCCTGGTCACTGTCAGACTGATAGTAATCAAAATAACAATGTGAAGTGGGTGTCATCACCACATTATGCCCTTGTTTAGCAGCTTCAACGGCACCATTTATTCCCCGCCATGACATTACTGTTGCATTTGGTGCTAGGCCACCTTCCAAAATTTCATCCCATCCAATGATCTGCCGGTCTTTACTATTTAGATAGGCTTCGATCCTTTTAATAAAATAGCTTTGCAGCTCGTGCTCATCTTTCAAATTATTCTCGGCAATTACATTCTGGCAATGACCGCAATTTTTCCATCTCGTTTTAGGTGCTTCATCGCCACCAATATGAATATATTCACTTGGGAATAACTCTAGGACCTCATCCAGCACATCTTCAAGGAATGCAAACGTCTCTTCTTTAGGACAATAAATTTCTTCAAATACACCCCATTTAGTAGCCACTTCTACCTGTTCACCCGAACAACCTAATTCAGGATAAGCCGCTATTGCCGCTTGAGAATGGCCTGGTAATTCAATCTCAGGAATAATCGTGACATGGTTATTGGTAGCATAGGCTACTATTTCTTTAATTTCGTCCTGAGTGTAAAAGCCGCCATAGCGCTGCCCGTCAAAACGATGCGGTTGGTCACTATAATGCCCAATCAAAGTCTCTTTTCGATAGGCCGCTACTTCCTGTAATTTAGGGTACTTTTTGATCTCAATACGCCATCCTTGATCTTCGGTCAAATGCCAGTGAAATGTGTTCATCTTTAACATGGCAAGGGCATCAATATACTTTTTAATAAAGTCAACACTAAACATATGCCTTCCAACATCCAAATGCATTCCTCGGTAGGAAAATCTGGGAGCATCTGTAATGGTTAAGCACTTTAAAGCTATCTCTTCCTCTACAAAGGTCCCATTTTCAAATTCAGGCGGTAGCAATTGCCGGAGTGTTTGAACAGCGTAGAATGCACCTTTATCTGAAGAAGCATGAATTAGTATTTCATGAGGTAGTATTTGAAGTTTATATCCTTCATTATGAGTAATGGTTGTATCTTTTACAAATCGAATATTACCTTTCCCCTTCAGTTCAATAGCACTCCCATTTTCAATAAACGTTTTTAAAAATTGTGCCGAAACATTAAAATCTTCAGTGTAATCAATACCACAATTGATATTCAAAATAAAGTAACCCTCGGCACTTTCCAATTGATTAGGAGCAGGTATTATTTCAATGCTTCGCTGTGGACTTTCTGATTGTTCACAATTTAAAATAAAGCTTATAAAAAGGACAAGTACGAATATTTTCTTGAAGAGCATTTTAGTATATTAGATGCATAAAAATAGTAATCTATTTTAATGAAATACCATCTTCTTTCTCTTTTACTTCTACTTGCTAGTATTAGTTGCTCCAAAGAAACACCTATTGAAAATGCTCAAAAAGATGCACCATTAATTTCCTATGTTAATCCCTTTATAGGAACTGGTGGTCATGGGCATACGTATCCTGGAGCTACAATGCCATTTGGTATGATGCAATTGAGTCCAGATACACGCTTAGATGGTTGGGATGGCTGTTCGGGGTATCACTATACAGACAATTATATTTATGGTTTTTCACATACGCACCTCAGTGGAACTGGTGTTAGCGATTATGGTGATATTTTATTAATGCCAACCAATACCGTTGTTTTTAATAATGGTGCTGACGGACAACCTGGCTATCGTGCTCATTTTACTCATGAAAACGAAACTGCCGAGGCTGGATATTATAAAGTTCATTTGGATAGTACTGCAATAGATGTTGAGTTAACGGTGTCGAATAGAAGTGGTATGCATCGTTATAAATTTCAACCTGGTGTTGATCAAATTGTGGTTTTGGACTTAGAACATCGTGATCAGGTTTTAGAGTCGAAGGTCAATGTTATATCTGACACCGAAGTTGATGGTTTTAGACATTCAAAGGCTTGGGCCACAGATCAGATGTTGTTTTATAACATTCAATTTTCCCGTCCGTTTACCAACATCTATTTATTGGATGAAAAAAAGGAGGGTAAAAAAGTCAAAGCTGCATTTCAATTTGATCCTAAAGAAGGAGCGCTTCTTGAAATTAAAATTGGCATTTCGTCTGTAGACGAAGCTGGCGCCAAAAAGAACTTAGAGGAAGAAATAGGAAATAAATCATTTGAAGAAATTAGAGAAAACGCCCAAGAAGCTTGGGAAAAGCAACTTGAAAAAATAATAATTGAAAGTGCTGATGATGATTACAAAACCAATTTTTATACGGCGCTCTATCACACCATGATTGCTCCTAATTTGTACAGTGATGTCGATGGTCGCTATCGTGGTATGGATCTTAACATTCATCAAACAACAAACTTTGATTATTATACAGTATTCTCACTATGGGACACTTATAGAGCGGCGCATCCGCTCTATACCATAATCGAAAGTGAACGCACCAATGATTTTATCAATACCTTTTTAAGAAAATATGACGAAGGTGGCATTATGCCTATTTGGGATCTTTCGGCTTGTTATACTGGATGTATGATAGGTTATCATGCCGTTCCAGTCATTGCAGATGCCTATTTAAAAGGTATTCGTGGCTACGATGCCGATAAAGCATTGGAGGCCATGAAGCACTCTGCAACCCGTGATCATCTTGGATTGAAGGCCTATAAAGCCTTTGGGTTTATTCCGGTTGAGGAAGAAAGTGAATCGGTATCAAAAACCCTTGAATATGCATACGACGATTGGACTATAGCGCAAATGGCCAATGCAATGGGTAATGCTGAAGATTTTAAGATCTACTCACAACGTGCCCAATATTATAAGAATATTTTTGATCCTGAATCACAATTCATGAGAGGACGATTTAGGAATACCTGGTTTGCTCCTTTTGATCCCTATGAAGTCAATTTTAATTACACCGAAGCCAATTCATGGCAATACAGTTTTTACGTGCCACAAGATATTTCAGGTTTCATTGATCTGCTTGGTGGTAAACATCAATTAGAAAGTAATCTAGATCAACTTTTTAGTGCTAAGTTAGAAACTTCAGGGCGTGATCAAGCTGACATCACTGGTCTCATTGGTCAGTATGCGCATGGCAATGAACCCAGTCATCACATGGCCTATTTATATAATTTTGTAAACAAACCCCATAAAACTCAGGAAAAGGTCTACCAAATACTGACTGAATTATACACCAATGCACCAGATGGTATTTCTGGAAATGAGGACTGTGGTCAAATGAGCGCCTGGTATATATTTTCATCACTCGGGTTTTATCCTGTAACTCCAGCTTCTAATAATTATATAATAGGTTCACCTTTATTTCCAAAGGCATCTATTAACCTGGAAAATGGTAATTCGTTTACAGTAGTTGCACACAATATTTCAACAGAGAACATCTATATTGAATCAGCTTTTTTGAATGGTAAGCCATTATACAAAAGCTTTATTGCTCATGATGAAATTATGAAAGGTGGCGTTTTGGAATTTACAATGACCAGTAGTCCTACGGATTGGGCAACTAAAGAAGGTGAAGAACCCACTACCAAGATTATTGAACACAAAATTGTAGCGGCGCCTTATATTGCTAAAGGTGAGGTGGCATTTAAAGAAAATACCGAAGTAGTATTAAAAAGTGTAGATCGTAATGCTTCTATTTATTATAGTCTTAATGATGGTGAATCTCAACTATATATCACGCCATTAACTATCAATGAGCCTTCAGTACTGTCGGTTTACGCCGCCATGGAAGATCAAAAAAGTGCAACCATCACAACGCGATTCTACGAAATCGATCCAAATATTTCTATTAATTTGGAAACAGAATATGCCAATCAGTATAATGCTGGTGGCAACGATGCGCTCATAGATGGCATTTTAGGAACTATTGATTTTAGAACCGGAACCTGGCAAGGGTATTTTGATGAAGACGTTATAGCAACGGTTGATCTGGGCAGCAGAAAGAATATTAAAGAGGTACAAGTCAATTTTTTACAAGATCAACGTTCATGGATATTTTATCCTACAAAAGTTGATTGTTTGGTTTCGGAAGATGGTATAGATTTTCATCCTATTGCACATGGATCCTTAAAAATTGATGCCGAAATCCCTTCCGAAGAAGCAGTGATCAAAACGGTCTCCTTTAACAGCTTTTTAGAACAAGAGAAATATCAATACATTAAAATAATAGCTAAAAAACTAGGGCAACTTCCTGAATGGCATCTTGGTTATGAACACGATGGCCGAAGTTGGATCTTTGTAGATGAAATTAGTATTAAATAATAGAAATTATGACAAGCAACAACAATAAATCAGCCCTGGCAACTTTAGTAACCGTTTTCTTTTTTTGGGGATTTATAGCCGCATCCAATGGTGTTTTTATTCCTTTTTGTAAAACCTATT
>CAYZKX010000126.1:5891-7622 GCA_964479055.1 uncultured Flavobacteriaceae bacterium | reverse complement strand
GTCCACATCATCACGATGAGAAAGTAACTCTTTTTGTATTTAATCAATGTTGATTTCATAATATATTTCCTTTAAAATTAATTATTAATTCCCACATGAACAACAATAGTATTTTGAATCTCCTTCCTCATCAAGTCCATAATTTGTTAATTCCGTTTCAATAGAATCAATAGATTGTTCCTTAGCTTCAACATAATTTGATATTCGATCGCATAGTAGCCCAGACAAGACTTCCATCGATGCTGGCCATTTTAATGTTGTATGCTTATCGTCAGAATAATATGCGACTACATAGTCTCCATCTTGAGTAAACTCTGCTCCAAAAGCTCTATTCCTTTCCATAGATTTATCAATTTTTCCAACATCCATTTGAATGACATTCCATATTCCGTCTTTTTTAAGCCATTTGATCATGTTACCTCCGCGATCGATCGAAAGAAAACTCACATTGGTTTCAGGTGAATACGTCGGATCAAAAAGTATTGATGATATATTGCTGGAATGCACAATAGGCAATTCCTCCACATCAATTCGTGTTAATTTTCCGGCCTTGTTTCTACTTAAAACCAAAGAGAACAATTCTCCAAAACGATTTCCTGCTAATATCTCATCACCACTTGGGCTAAATTCAACAGATTGTATTCTTTCCATTTGGGGATATTCTAATGCAATAGTCTCTTGATTACCACTCACCAGTATGACACCAGTTTCTGTGCCAATTACAATATCAGAATTTATCGAAATGGCAATACTGTTAATTTTTTCATATGATTTTTCCATAGAAGAACCATCTGAAATATTTGCACTTAAATCCAGTGTAACTAACGTCTCATCATTTTGCGTTTCATATTTAGGCAACCTTAATGTTGATTCATCATGAATAATAAGTGCTTCGTTTACATTTAATGGATTCGATTTATCCCATTTATTCTTTTTGCTATTCCAACTCCATTTAAATTGATCTCCAAGAGTCAAACTCAATAATTTATGGCTGTTGTCCCATTTTAGAACAGATGTGTTTTGATGCAATATCAAATCACCACTTGGTGAATAATGAACCGATTTTTTACCGCGTTCAATTAAACTACTGTCATTAATGATTTTTATTATTGAATCTAATTTAAAATCGGCGATAACGATACTTTTATTGGTTCCTGTAAGTGCAACTTCTCCTTTATTTTCATAAAATGCCATGGAAATGGTTCCATTGCCTTCTGGAAGTGCAATTGCTGTTTTGTTCATCTCGTCAATTTCAATATCACGTCTGGATTTTCCCTTGGTAATAATATCGATGGAACCATTTTCTCGTCCAATATAAAATTTATCTTCACCTGGTAATCTCGCCATTCCTCGAATACGCAAACTTCTTAAATTCTCCTCATCCTCTGCAACATTGATTCGATCTGGAAAGCGAAATAATTTGGCTTGTCTCCCTCTGGCATTTAAATTAACTTTTTGCAAGCCGGCCAGCATACCATTAAAATAATCCTGATCAAAGGCATTTTCACCTTTCTTGTCATTTGAATTCTCATTGAAGATGTTAAATGCCGATCGGTATAATAATGCTACTGCAACATCCTTGTCAGAGTAATATGATCCAAGACTCTTAGCTTGATTAAGCAGGCTCCTGGCTTTCGTCATCTTTTCAACACGTTGTTCCTCTTCTCTGACTTTCATCGTATTTGTTATCGCAAACCATAAAATAATAGCGATAATCGGTATTACTGTATA
>CAYZKX010000126.1:0-5791 GCA_964479055.1 uncultured Flavobacteriaceae bacterium | reverse complement strand
GATTGTAGTTTTCTGAAGCCACCTTCGGTTAGTAGCAATTCTTCTATTGCCGTTTCAACATTCTTTTCGTATTTACCAACGGTCTCAGAATAAAAAGAATCGATCACGTGAGACACATCAAAATCAGCAACTAATTTGGTGGTGATTTTATCTTGTTTTTTTTGTATTCTTTTTTCATTTATCCTATCACATAACAAGCTCAGTAAAAAAGGTTCAATTTTAAGTTTGCCTTTATCCGTTTCACCTCTATCCAACAAATCAAAGTCCGCCTGAGAGATTCCAGGTAATTTTTTAATGATTTCTCGAGCTACTTCATTGTCAATCAATCCTTGTGCAGGTTTAGTAGCAGCGTCCAAAGCCTGAACAACCGACATTTGCACAACTCTAAAACGGGTTATCATTATGGAAGGCATAATACCTTTTAATTCTTCTAATCGCGCCAAGAAATCTTCACGTAAACTAAATACTACTCGATACGATTGCTTACTAAAATGGGCAGGAACGGTTTCACCGCGCTCTTGATATGATTGCTGAACAATTAACGGAATTCTATTCTCCGCCAGGTCTGCCAGCTCGACCATTAAGTCTTCTACATCATTTTCCCGTTCATCACCTATAGTAAACGTTTCTTCAAACTGGTCAAGAATGAAAACAGGCGTTACCATACCATTAAGTATAGTTACACTATGAAAATACTCCCATAAAGTTTGTTCTCCAATTTCTGGTATGGCTTTGTCTTTAGCACTTAACTTTTCAAATATTAATTGCTTAATTTGATCTAGTGGTGATTTATTAGACGAATAGTCAATACGTAGATATATTGGAAAATAAAAATTCTCTCTTAACTCCGGAATCAAACCAGCTTTTAAAAGCGATGTTTTACCAATTCCAGATTTGCCAAATACTACAGTTAGACCACTATTGTCAATGAGATTATATAATTCATTGATCTCATCATCTCGACCTCCAAATTGTGCCTTATTGTTCTCTTCAAACGATCGAAGACCCATAAATGGCCTTTGATTGTCAACAGTGTTGTTTTTTTTTGACTTCGCCATAATCTATGAATCTATAGGTGTTAATTCATTGTCTTCTATAAACTTTCTTACAATTGGACCGAAGTCTGTATCTGTATCTATCTTGTCTATATCTCTTTGTCTAATTTCTGCAGGAATTCTATCATCTGTTGGTTCGGTATCATCAATAATGTAAGGCCTAATAAAATTGCGCTCATTCCATTCAGCAAGGAAAATAGCATTACGCCATTCTATATCATAAACATACCTTTTTGGATCCTTAATAGCATTATCGGAGATGAGAGGAACAAATAGATCACAGTCTTTTACATATTTTTTTATCACATCGGCGAACTTATCACCATTTCTTAATTTGTCATCGTCAAAAAACACCTTCACGCCATTGCGTTCAAATTCATTCTTTATTTTTTCTACAATGGTTTTGTCAGACCAACTGTAGCTTAAAAACACCAACTCTTTAAATTTGACTTCATTGCGTTTTTCAGCAATATTACTCTTACTCCAGTTATCATACATTTCATCAATAAATTCTATGGAGTTATTATAGGATCTATGTTCTTCATCATCTGAATCACTTTTACCAATCCTAATCACTTGTGTTTTATTGTTTTCTAAAAAACTGTAGAGGTCATCATCTTGAGTAGTCTTATCTGAGGCTACATATTTTGATTTACTGCTCGCTTTAAAGCGCTCTCTTGAAATGGTTCTAATAAAAAAGCGCATAAACCAATTTGGAAAGCTGCAACCTAAAAGTAAAATGGATTTTCCTTTAATAGCATCAAAAAGTGGTTTTGCAGAAGTTTCCGCTCCATTTTGCAACATAAATAAATACTCTAAAGCCTGTTCTTCATTGGTTGCAAAATTATTTCCGGCTACATTACCCATAAGGTTATAAATACTGACCAATGCTTTGTCTGGTTTAACAGATTGGTCGATGGCCGACATCGGAATCGAATAATTAATTGGTGCATTGACATGCATACCCTCTGCCTCAAATGCGCGCTCTAAAAAATTGTCAATATTAACGGCCAGTATAGTATCAAAACCTGTGATTTGGATCAGTTTTTTATAAGGATCCATGACAATTTGATCATTAGTGAGTTTGGTAACCTCAGTCTTTATGGCAATATCAATGTCATTTTCATTGACTCCTAGGTCTTCTAATCGCTGAACAACATAATTGATAGTGACTTTTTTTGGTGGTGCACCACTGCCAAAGATATCCCATACCTTCAGAGCCAAATAGTCATAGAGATTCATCTTTACATAATCACCATCCTTTATAACGGATTGCATGATGCGAGGTGAAATGTCAATCTGAGGTACATCCGTTTTTAAAATTTTCACTATAGACAAATCATTACCAATTACGGGAACAATGCCATTATTATTCACGCTGTAGAAAAAGGATTTCCAATTAAATTCGTTACTCATAGTTTGTTAGTTAATTACAACAAGAGTAAACTAAGATCAAGATTGTCCATAATTTTGAACCATGAACGTATGTAGATAAGGTGGTTAATAGCTTGTGTGTAGTTAAAGATACTAAAATTGATTTGACCTAAGTCATTGAAAATAAGTCTTCAAGAATAATTAGGGTATTGAAAAACACCAATTTTGTTATTTTACAATTAGATATAATAATATATAAGTATAAAATATTTTGTATTTGTAACACCAACCGTGTTATATTGCTGAAAATTAAAATTTAATGAGTAAAGCATCTTTTATCCCTGATCTTTCTATACCAGCAGTGGCAGCACCAATGTTTCTAATCTCAGGTCCTCAACTTGTGATTGAATGCTGTAAAAATGGAATCGTTGGAACCTTCCCAGCATTAAATCAACGCAGTAGTGAAGGTTTTGAGGAATGGTTAATTGAAATTAAAACAGCACTGGCAGAATATGAAGAAGAAACCGGCAAAAAGCCGGCTCCATTTGGCGTAAATCTTATTGTTCATCATTCTAATCCCAGAGTGCAAGCCGATCTCGCTTTATGTGTAAAGCATAAAGTGCCAATAATAATTACATCTTTAGGAGCGGTATCCCAATTAGTAGATACAGTACATAGTTACGGTGGGATTGTTTTTCACGATATTATAAAAAAACGTCATGCACAAAAGGCTGCTGAAGCCGGTGTTGACGGGTTAATATTGGTGTCGGCAGGTGCAGGTGGACATGCCGGAACAATAAACCCCATGTCACTGGTTGCAGAGATCAGAAGTTTTTATGACAAAACCATATTATTGTCAGGATGCATAAGTACGGGAAGAGATATTGCCACAGCGCTTCAAATGGGAGCCGATCTGGCCTACATGGGAACGCGATTCATAAATACCAAAGAAAGTAAAGCACCAGAGGCGTACCAACAAATGATTATTGATAGTGGTGCCAGCGATATTGTATACACTGCCGCTATCTCTGGAGTTCCAGCCAATTTTTTAGGAGCCAGTTTACAAGCCATGGGCATTACCGAAGATATGTTAAAGCGCACCAAGAAAATTGATTTTGGCAGTGAATTAGACGCTGCCCAAGCTGAGGCCAAGGCCTGGAGTACCATTTGGTCTGCCGGTCAAGGTGTAACTAGCATAAAAGATTCACCTTCTACTGCCAATTTAATTGCTGAATTAAAACAGGAGTTTAAAGATGCCATTGAACAGCAGTACAGTTTATTAAAAACTTACCCTAAATAAAAAAAGGTTGAATTTAAATTCAACCTTTTGTCGGGGTGGCAGGATTCGAACCTGCGACCTCCGCGTCCCAAACGCGGCGCGATAACCGGGCTACGCTACACCCCGAATAATCCAAAAAATGGACTGCAAATATAGCCGTTATTTTTTATTAGCTACTTAGAAATTCATATTTTTAATCCTCTTAACTCGCATTTTATGAGCAAGCTCCAAATCAGTCTCTTATCATTAATTCTGTTCACTTTTGCATATGCTCAAGATAAGAATGTAGATAATACCAATAATGACTACGAATTGATAGTCAAGGGCCTTTCTAATCCCTGGGGATTTACTTTTTTACCTGATAGTTCAATGCTTATCACTGAAAAGCATGGAGACCTATTACATTATAGAAACAACTCTAAGACAAGTATAAAAGGACTACCTGAGATCTACCTGAGAGGTCAAGGAGGATTCATGGATATTATCCTCGACCCGAATTATGAAGATAACGGTTGGATTTATTTTTCTTATGTTTCTTCCGATGGTGGTGGATACGGTGGGAACACAGCTATTGCGAGAGCGAAGCTTAATGGCAATGCACTTTCTAATCTTGAAGTGTTATACAAGGCAGGGCCAAACTCAAGGGTTGGACGTCATTTTGGGTCCAGATTAGCCTTTGACAATGCTGGGTATTTGTATTTTTCTATTGGTGACCGTGGTAATCGTGATGTGAACCCTCAGGACATCACCAGAGATTGCGGCAAGATATATCGTATTAACCCTGATGGTTCGATTCCGGATGACAATCCTTTTGTAAGCAAATTAAATGCTAAAAAGGCCATATACTCTTATGGTCATAGAAACCCTCAGGGGATGATCAAACACCCAATATCTGGTGAAATCTGGACGCATGAACATGGTCCTAAAGGTGGGGACGAGGTTAATATAATAGAAAAGGGGAAGAACTACGGCTGGCCAGTTATAAGTTACGGTGTTAATTACAGCGGGACTAAGTTTACCGACATTACGAGTAAAAAAGGTATGGAGCAACCTCTACATTATTGGGTTCCCTCAATTGCCCCAAGCGGTATGGCTTTTATTAACAGTGATAAGTATGGAAACTGGAAAGGTAATTTACTTGTAGGGTCGCTAAAATTCCAATACTTAGACATGTGCTACATAGAAAACGGTCGTATAGTTAAAGAAGAAAGGTTGCTCGATGGCATTGGGAGAGTACGATCTGTTGAGCAAGGCCCAGACGGTTACATATATGTTGGAGTGGAAAACCTTGGAATTGTAAAACTATTGCGCAAATGAAAAAAATACTACTATTGATATTGGGAGTTCTATTCTTGTCGTGTGGCAAGAAAAAAGAAGTAGACTTTTATTCTAAAGGTAACGATAGCATTCAAAAGAGCATTTCGCGCGGTGAGATTATCTATAACGATTTGTGTATAACGTGTCACCTGGGAAATGGCCAAGGTATTCCAAGAGCATTTCCTCCATTGGCCAACTCAGATTATCTCAAAAACAATCAGGAAGCCAGTATTAAAGGGATTAAGTATGGCATGTCTGGTGAAATTGTAGTTAATGGAATCACTTACAACAGTGTTATGGCCACAATGGGATTGAATGATCAGGAAATTGCTGATGTTATGAATTATATTAATAACTCTTGGGGTAATTCTTTTGGTGAAATGGTAACAGCCGAAAAGGTGACAAAAATCACTCCATGACGTTACTGAAATAACTAAATTTGTTAGGTAACAAAAACCCCTTGATTTAATGTTTATCATTGGTATCGCTGGTGGTACGGGCTGTGGCAAAACAACTGTAGTCAATACAATCGTAGAACAACTGAACAGCGATGATATCGTTGTCATCTCTCAAGACTCCTATTATAAAGACACCTCCCACTTGTCCTTTGAAGAACGAGTTGCCATAAATTTTGATCATCCCAGATCTATTGATTTTGATTTACTGGTTCAACATGTTAAGACATTAAAGAATGATACTTCGGTGAATCAACCAGTGTATTCATTTGTAGAACACAATAGAACCGATGAAACAGTTCTTACTGAAC
>CAYZKX010000125.1:0-7642 GCA_964479055.1 uncultured Flavobacteriaceae bacterium | reverse complement strand
TCTTAGAGATCCAGCTTTGAATCGAAGAATTTGAAGTTTTGCTGAAAGAAGGTATTTGAGTTTACCATTCGTGTGAATTTTTTCCAAGACTTTACGTGTTGTTGTTTTATCCCAAGCACCTTGCTGATCTACAAATTCAGCTGCATTGAATATATCTTGATATTCATCTGATATGTACTCTTGAATCTTGGTGTTTATTAATTTTTCTGCCTCAACATGTTCTGACCACCTCTTTTCACTCATTTTATATGCTGTATTTAAATTACTCACTATTTCTTCTGATTCAAGGAGAAATAAAGTCCCTTCATTGATTGCAGTATTATACAAATCTCCCCTTGGGTTTAAATACGTAATATATGAGAATACAAAATTTAATGGGTCCACTTGCAAATTTTTGATTTTTGATAGACTTAAGACACTGTCCATCTTGATTTTAGTATTATTACTTACATATTGTATTACTTTCTTTTGATCCTCCACAACCCGTAGTTGATTATCCATTAATCTTTTCACCCCTCTTAATTCTTGCAGCAAATTTTCAGCTAGTTCTTCAGCTTTGAGTTCACCCTTTCTTTCAATATTCCAATTGTTTACCTGTAGGGCAATCAAAATCCCTATTACTACAAGGAAAATCTCACCAATAGCATAAATAAGGTATTTCCTAAACCTATTTTGAACTAAGAGCTGTTGGCGTATTTTACGGAAGAATTTAATCATATGAAGTTGGTTGGTTCTTAAAGATACTGAAAATCTGAAAGTTGAGTTTTAAGCATAAAAAAAGCGGTATGTTTTGATATCATTTTAAGTTCTGGTTTTCGTAGAAATAGGTTAATGTTTTTTCCATTTCTCAAAATCCTGTATTGTTTTAGGGTCGGTTGGTGGATACAACCCTTTAATAGATTGACCCTCATTTACTTTTTCTAGAACATAACTTTCGAATAAGGTCATTTGTTCACATTCTTCAACAACCTCATCTATGATTTCATTGGGAATAACCATAACACCGTCCTGATCTCCAACAATAATATCACCTGGAAAAATAGCTACATCTCCACAACCTATAGGTACATTAATATCTAAAGCTTGATGTAAAGTGAGGTTTGTAGGTGCCGATGGTTTTTGATGATATGATGGAAAGTTCAGATCAGCAATCTCTTCAGAGTCACGAAAACCCCCATCAGTAACAATTCCTGCCGCACCTCTTTTCATCAAACGCGTGACAAGAATAGATCCTGCAGATGCTGCTCGAGCATTATTTCTACTGTCTATTACAAGTACTGCTCCCACTGGGCATGTTTCTATAGCTACTCTTTGTGGATGTTCCGGATTCTTAAAAACACTAACCGGATTCAGATCTTCCCTTGCCGGAATATAACGTAATGTAAATGCATCACCTACCATTGAGTCTTCAAACTTATTTAAAGGAAATACATTTTGAATAAACTGATTTCTTAAGCCTTTCTTATATAAGCATGTAGCTATTGTAGCTGTACTAATCTTTTTTAATCTCTCCCTATTTTCAATACTTAGTCCTTCCATTTAAACATTTGTTTTAAAAACCCTTTGGATAATTCAAAATAATAATTTACATTTGGTCAACCAGATTGGTAAACCAATTTATATTCCCAAAGATATCGATTTCTTCTTAATCGAAAAAGTTGTGGTTACAATTTATTAACTAACGAAACATATAGTTTATGAAAACAAAATTACTTCCTACAAATAAACAACCTTATACGCTTTACTGGGTTCTGGTGTTTTGTTTATGTGTTAATTATGGATTTAGTCAAAACCTCATGTTAAATCCAACTTGTGATGAATGGACGACTAATACTACCGATAATGCTGACGCTTACGATATGACTCCTAATAATACAATAGTTGATAATACTGGCACTACAGTTCCCAGTCCTTATCAAGCTATTTGGGATAATGATCCATTAGAAGATTGGCTTGAAGTGTTTTATCTTGGTATGGCTGGCACTTTGGATGAACAACCAGGATCCACAAGTGGTGGAAATAATGGTACGAGAGGAGTTAAATTATATATGGACACAAGCCCAAGCCTGCCTGGCCAAAGCTCTCGACGAATATACCAGAAGGTTGAAGGATTAACTCCTGGGAATGATTATATTTTTTCTGTTGAGTCGCGTTCCGAGGCCATGAATACTCCTTCAGAAGTATATATTTTAAACACTCAAATTGCTGATGAAGTTGGAATTAATGCCAATGGTGGAGGTGATTCAAGTGTTGATGGTTATGCAGATATCACTACAGACTTTGACAATTGGACTACGAGTACAATTAACTTTACTGCAACTAATAATTTTGTTGTTGTTTATATCAGGTCGTTGAGTTCTGTTGATGGTACGACCGAAGTGTTTTATGATAATTTCTCGTTGGTTGAAGATACGGGATTGTCTGTTGAGGAAGAGTTAGCTTCGCATTTTAAAGCGTACCCTAATCCTGCAAAGAATGTAATAAATATTGCATCTAAAAACCAAGAAATAACGTCCATAAATATGTTCGATATCTTAGGAAAAGAAGTTCAGGGCATTGAAAAGTCTAAAGATAATGTACTTGATGTTTCAGCTTTGAGCGCTGGCATATATCTTTTGAAAATTAATTCAAAAGAAAAGAGCATAACAAAAAAGATTATTATAGAATAACATAATCAACAATAGTCAATGAAAGTCCTTTATTTAAGAGGGCTTTCTTTTTATCTAAGTTCTAGTTATTATGAAAAAGTTCTGCTGTCTAATTACTTTATTGATTCTTACAGCTTCGTGTACAGATAAAGTTGATCAAGAAGTCCTGGTTCACAATATTGAGTCCCTTAATTCAGCAATCTCAAATGCTCAACCTGGGCACAACATTGTAATGACTAATGGAACATGGAAAGATGTTCAAATTAAGTTTTCTGGTCAAGGAACTGAAGACAAACCAATTACGGTTAAAGCTGAAACACCAGGAGAAGTATTTATTGAAGGGGTTTCAAATTTAAAATTTGCTGGTCAGTATTTAGTTGTTGAAGGTTTGCATTTCAGAAATGGCCACTCACCTAGTGATGCTGTCGTTGAATTTAGAATCGATGAAGAAAATATTGCCAATCATTGTACATTAACTAATAGTGTCATTGAAGATTTTAATAAAATGGCGCGTGATGATGCAGATCGTTGGATACAGTTTTGGGGAAGACACAACACGTTATCTAATTGCTATATAGCAGGAAAAACCAACCGTGGTCCAACCATTCGTGTTGATTTAAAGGGTAACGAACACATTAACAATTATCATCAAATTATTAATAATCATTTTGGACCTAGACCACCAAAAGGTGGTCCTAGTGGTGAAACTATTCAAATTGGTGATAGCCAATCCTCGATGTCACCTAGTTACACAAATGTATCTAATAACCTTTTTGAAGAATGTAATGGTGAAGTGGAAGTGATCTCCAGTAAGACCAATTTCAATGTATTCCGCAATAATGTGTTTTACAAGAGTGAGGGTTCTTTGGTTACCCGACATGGAAATTATGTTACAATTGATGGTAATTATTTTATTGGTGACGGAGAAAATGAAAATTATGGCGGTATTAGACTCATTAACACTGGGCATATAGTTACGAACAATTATTTCTATAATCTAAAAGGTAAAGAATTTAGAAGTCCCCTTGCCGTAATGAATGGAATTCCAAAATCGCCTTTAAATAGGTATAATCAAGTTACAGATGCAGTTGTAGCTTTTAACACATATATAAACTGTTCATCTCCCTGGCAATTTGGAGTTGGGCAGAACTTAGCACAAAAAGATGTATTACCTCCTTCAGAAATTAGATCTGCAAGACCGCTTAGAACTTTAGTTGCTAATAATGTCCTTTATAATGAAGTTGGAGATACTAAGCCCATTGTTGAACATGATAAAGCCGATGGTGTAACTTTTAAAAGTAATGTGATTAACAACCAAGGTGTGACTTTTGGTAGTTATGACGGCTTAGAATCAAGTGGTTTTGAGTTACAAAAAATTTCCGATAACATTTATACTGCCATAGATCTTTCGGAGTATAATGTCTACAATGGTTTTGAATTTGATAAAATTACATTAGATCTTTTAGGTAACTCTAGAGCATCTAACAAGTCCATTGGAGCCATCGCAGTAGGAAATCCTCAAAATCCAAATATCCTTGATAAGACAAAATATGGTCCAAATTGGTTTTCAGATGAGCCTGTTGCTAGTGGTTCGAAAAATATTTCAGTAACACCAACAGATAATTTGCAAGCAAGAATCAATGAGGCTGGTTCAGGAGATATTTTATCCTTATCAGAAGGAGCTTACCAGATTAATAATTCACTGGTAATTCAAAAGAAAATTACAATCCAAGGTGCAGATAAAACCAAGGTCTCAATAATTTATTCTGGTGATGAAAACACTCCTGCTTTTGAACTTCAACCCAAAGGATTTCTTTCTTTAAGCAACATAACACTTAATGGCAATGGTATTCAACATGCGTTTGCTAGTCTAGAGTCTAACATGTATACACATTTTGGACTCTCAGTATCCAAATGTAACATCGCTGATTTCAAATTTGCATTAAAAGTATATAAGCAATCTTTTGCTGAAAGCATAACGTTTGAAAACACATCTATATCAGATTGTCTGAACGGTTTAGAATTAAGTGAAGAAACGAATGATAAAGGGGATTATAATACCGAATATTTAACAGTGAAGAATTGTCAATTCGACAATATAGGTAAAAATGTGATTGATTATTACCGTGGTGGTTATGATGAATCTACTATTGGCGGTAATCTCTTATTAACAAACAGCACTTTTACCAATTGTGGAGAACAAGAAGAAAATGGTATACTCATAAATACTCGTGGAATCATTAATGTTAATATTTCAAACAACAGTTTTACGAATAACAAAGTAAATTTAGTGGCCTTACTTTGGGGAGCCAAGAACAATTCACATTCCAATAATTCGATTACCAATTCAGGAGAAATAAGAGTTGAGGAAAACTTAAAACTTACGTTGATGTACTAATCTTAATTAAATGAAAAACTCTCTATTTGTACTATTAGTCTTTAGCTCATTAATTGCATTTAACTGCAATTCCAAATCAAAAGAGGATAATTCAATAGATACCCAAGTTGAAGAAAAATATCCAAGTGATGTTATTCCTTTTATGGATCAGTGGAAAATTCTCTTAGGAGATGGAACACGTAGTGATTCCTTAGTGGGTTACAAGAAAAAAGGGTTTTTCTATGTTGAAAGTGAAAATGATATTGATTGGGTCGTCTATAAAGCACCAAATGCTGGTGTTACTTCAAAAAATTCTAGTAACACGAGGTCAGAATTACATCAAACATCGGAATGGGTACCTGAAATTGGTGGGAGACTTACAGGCACTTTAAAAGTAATGCACGTTTCAACAACTGGAGATGCCACTGTATCATCAGCATTCTCAGTTGTAATAGGACAAATACATAGTAGTGAAGGGCATGAAAATGAACCTTTAAAAATATTTTATAAAAAGTTTCCTGGTCATATGAAAGGATCCGTGTTTTGGAATTACGAGATCAATACCAAAGGTGACAATTCTGGCCGTTGGGACTATTCAACACCAGTTTGGGGTAACGATTTTTCAGTCGTTGGTACAAGTCCAAAGGCATATCCCGAAGAACCAGAAGATGGGATTGCGTTAGGTGAAGAGTTTAGTTACGAGATCAATGTAGTTAATGGTATTATGAATATGACCTTTACCAGTGAAAATCATGAAACTAAGAATTTTACAAAAAGTCTTGTAAAATCTGATTTTGCAAAGAAATCCGACACTCCAGAGCAAGTATTAAAATCTTATGCTACCAGAGGACGGGACGGAGTTGAACGTGAAAACGCTTATGCTGGTGAATTGCAATATTTTAAACAAGGAGCATATAATCAAGCCAATGGAAGGTCTACTAAATCACAAACCTATGGTGGAGACATTGAAAAACAATACGTCAATGGAAGTTATGCTGAAGTATGGTTTAAAACTGCAACATTAAGTGAACGCAATGATTCAAAATAGATAATAATAACCCAATGTCAGAAAAAAAGCGAACTATCTTTAAGAGGATATTGGCCTTAGTTTTAGCCTTTGGCCCAGGTATTTTTGCTATTGGCTATACCATAGGCACAGGTAGCGTTACCTCTATGATCGTTGCTGGAAGCACCTACGGAATGCAGTTACTATGGGTGCTTTTACTAAGTTGTTTGTTTTCTGGCTTACTAATGTTTGTCTATGGAAATTATGCACTAATTTCAGGTGAGTCTGCTTTATATGGTTTTAAGAAACATCTGAAATGGGGTAAGCTTATAGCAATCTTGATAATAATAGGTATTTCCTTCGGTCAATGGAATTCTCTGATGGGTATTTTAGGGATTTCTTCAAATATTATTTACGAGATTTTAGCAATTAATTTTGAAGAACTTATTCCTTACAAGTACGAATCTGTTCTATTAATTGCAATCGTTATTGTTGTGACATTTTATGCATTGATGTTGGTAGGTAAATACACCTTTTTTGAAAAGATTTTGATCATTTTTGTGACTTTCATGGGGCTTTCATTTCTTGTTTCATTATTCTTTGTTCATCCATTACCAGCAGAAGTTGCCAAAGGGCTTATTCCTACTGTTCCACAAGTGCCTGGAGGTAAAATGATGGTAGCAGCTTTTGTAGGTACAACAATGGCTGCGGCTACATTTCTTTCTCGACCACTTTTTGTTCAGGGGAAAGGTTGGACCATTAAGAATTTGGATCAACAAAAAAAAGATGCAATAACTGCTGCAATTTTAGTATTTGTTATAAGTGGATCAGTAATGGCAGTTGCTAGTGGAGCTTTATTTGGAAAAGGAAGCCCAGTTGTACATGTGTTGGATATGGCCAATACTCTAGAACCAGTCGCTGGAAACTTAGCTGTGACCATATTCTTCTTTGGAACACTAAGCGCTGGATTATCTTCTATTTTCCCTTGTTTGCTAATTGCTCCATTATTAGTTGCCGACTATCAGTCAGGTAAAATAGATACTACTTCACGTCAATTTAGAATAATAACCGCTATAGCCTGTGTAGTTGCCTTAATCGTTCCCGTGTTTGGCGCAAATCCTATTGAAATGCAAATACTTTCACAGGTATTTAATGTCTTTGTATTACCATTGGTAGTATTAGGAATGATAATAATGATAAATAACAAGAAGGTTATGAAAAACTACAAAACGAGCTGGTATGTAAATATAGGATTGTTTGCCGCGTTCTTCTTTAGTTGTGTAGTTTCATACAATGGTGTAATAGCTTTATTGGAATACTTTTAAAAAATGAACTTTAGTAAAATAAAATATAACTCATTAGCCTCGACTCTTTTAATCCTCGTTGTTTCTATTATTCTGAATAGTTGTTCGAATAATACAAAAAAGGTAGATTCTAAGGAAACCGTAAAAACTATTTACGCCAGTGATGTTATTCCATTTTTTGAGCATTGGAAATTAATCTTAGGTGATGGTTCAAACGCTGGATCAGCCATAAATTTTGAGCATAAAGATTTCTTTTATGCTACAAATGATGGTAATACTAATTGGGTGGTTTATAAAACTCCTAATG
>CAYZKX010000124.1:5761-7710 GCA_964479055.1 uncultured Flavobacteriaceae bacterium | reverse complement strand
GCTCCATATAAATGAAAGGAGCCATGTTTGGATCCCATTTTCTGGTGAGGTGACCAAAGTGTACACCTCCGTCAAGTAAGTCTTTGACTTCTACTTTTCCCATTTTGTAATAGTTTACGTTCTGTTTATTAGCAATAATAAAGTGGTTGCAATTTTTGCGCGCCTCTACTATTTAGATGCTAAACTACACCCTGACGATTACCGTCATGAGTAACAAAACTGGTTAATAATACTCTGAAACTATTTCAGAGTCTTTACAATAAATAAGTGTTCTTGCCAATTGCAAGATATTCTCAAACGTGTTGAGAATATTAACGTTTAGAGAACTGGAATTTCTTACGCGCTTTCTTCTGACCGAATTTTTTACGCTCTACCATTCTAGGGTCTCTGGTCAACAGGCCTTCTGGTTTCAAAATGGCTCTGTTTTCTTCGTTGACTTCACACATTGCTCTTGACAAAGCCAAGCGTACTGCTTCTGCCTGTCCAGTGACACCACCACCATATACATTTACTTTGATATCAAAGTTCTTTTCATTTTCAGTCATAACTAATGGCTGATTAACTTTGTACTGTAATGTTGCAGTAGGGAAGTAAGTGTTTACGTCTTTTTTGTTTACTGTAATGTTTCCTTTTCCTTTAGAAACATAAACACGAGCAACTGCAGTCTTTCTACGACCTATTTTGTGAATTACGTCCATCTCTATTATAAGTTAATTGTTTTTGGTTTTTGTGCTTCATGCGGATGCTCAGCACCTACAAAAACATTTAAATTTCTAAATAAATCTGCTCCTAGTTTATTTTTAGGAAGCATCCCTTTTACAGATCTTTCAACTAATCTAGCAGGATCTTTATCATACAATTCATTTGCTGAAAGCGAACGTTGTCCACCAGGATATCCCGTGTGACGTATGTACGACTTGTCGGTCCATTTATTACCAGATAAATGAATTTTTTCAGCATTGATCACAATAACGTTATCACCACAATCTACATGAGGTGTAAAGTTTGGTTTATGTTTTCCTCTTAACAGAACAGCAACTTTTGAAGCTAAACGTCCTAGAGTTTGTCCATCGGCATCTACTAAAACCCACTCTTTCTTAACAGTAGCTTTGTTTGCTGATTTTGTTTTGTAACTTAATGTATCCACAATACCTTAGTTTATTATTATAATTTATTGGCTCTCCAAAAGAGTTTGCAAATTTACGATTATATATTTTAATTACAAACACCTAGGCGTGATTTTATTGCATAAAAAAAAGCGCCTTGCCAGACGCTTTTTAAAATATTATCAAGTAGCCTTATCCTTCTTTTTTAACTTCAACGATCTCATACATGTTTTCACCATCTACTTGTATTGGTTGATAGTACGTCTCACCAAATTTAACATATGTTTGCTCACCTATTTTCACCTCTTCGCCGCCTTCAGGTAAATTTGGTACAATAGTACCTGCAGTTGCTGGTACAACAATGTATCCATCTTTATTTTCCTCATAAAAAGTACCAGCATAATAATAATTATTAGTTTCATTTACCTCTACTTTTTCTGATTCTTTAGGTATTTCAGGTACTTGTGCGCCCACAGGAGCTTGAACGGCTTCAAAACCATCTTCGGTTTTTAAATAGTAGGTGCCATTTTCGTAGTGATATTCTTCACTGGTTTCTTTTTCTTTACCGTCATCATCTAAAATAGCAACAATTATTGCCGTAGTGGCGAGTGTGGTTACAAAATAACCCCAAGGATGATAGTAAGACCCCCAATAAAATGGTGTATATGGATGATAAAAATATGGTCTATGGCAGTAATACCCATAACCACCATAGCGATAAGGAGGTCTAACATAGGCGCGATTACCAGCCACAACTCTAGTGTTATTTCTATTTATATTAATATTCTTACTACGATCAATATTAATGTTGTTATTCCCTACGCGATTTTTATTACCGACTTT
>CAYZKX010000124.1:0-5661 GCA_964479055.1 uncultured Flavobacteriaceae bacterium | reverse complement strand
ACTTTATTATTATTACCTGCCCTGTTAGTTGATTTATTTCTAACGTTAGATGTTTTTTTGTTTCCAACCTTTTTATCACTTACAGATCTATTTCTAGTAGTTGTTTTTCTGTTTGTTGAAGCCCTATTGTTAGATGTTTGAGGCTTTTTGTAACTTCTATTAGTAGATTTGTTATGACCTCCATTAATAGTCCTTTTATTAGACGTTGATGGACGTGTGGTGGTTTTATTTCTACTTGGAGTTGTTCTAGGTTTAGAAACATTCCTTGAAGGGCTTGGTCTTGATCTTGACATACTACGACCTCCACCTCTGCTTGCACCATGTCCAAATCGTTGCGCTTCAATACTTTGCAGCGGTAAAATTAACATGAGCATAAACCCTAAAATTCCTATAAAGTTTTTTAAATTATCTGATGTAATTTTCATGATATTTTATTTATATAATGATCAATTAATTTTTAGCCATAATACTTATTAAACGTGCATTGCGTGGTGGCGCAAAGTCAAATAAGGCATCAGGCAAATCAGGATTGATCTTGAATTTGGTAAATGTACCTTCAAACTGCCTGTAGTTTTTGTCTTTTTCAACGATTACATAACGCTTTGGTATGAACATGGCACCTGTGCTCACCCAAATTTGTAAGGTCATAGTATCATTAGTAGCCATAATGTGCGTGCAATCTTCACCATCAATGGTTTTGACACCTAGATAATTAATGACGTCAAAGGCTTCAAGAATATCGTCTGTAAGTGATGGATAGAAAAAATCAGCTGCTGGAAATTTAATATCGAAATTGACATGTAAAGAGTCGATCATTTCGATAGTTGTTTCAGGGGCTTCCAGAGTCACGTAATTATTTTCTTTATAATTGAGATATGAAAAGGTTTCCCCGTCATACCAAAACCCTTTTGCACCATTATCGCCTCTAGATTGGACATTCATTTTATTATTCCCAGAAAAATGAACTTCATGCGTAGTATATCGTTTTTCGTATTCGCCATGGTCATTTTTGGCATCTACCGATGTTTCTAAAATAAAACTGCAAGAACCCAGGTCGCCTATTAGATCACTCATTCTATCCAGTATGGTCACTGTGGCACTGTCAACTACCGTTTCGTTTTGTCCAACACCCAATAATGGAATGATCATAAATATGATTAATAGCACTTTTTTCATTCGTTAAGTATTAAAATGGTTAATGGTATAAATGTAATACAATTATTGCTAAAAAACACGTATTAAGTAAGTTAGAATCCAGCTACGCGTTCAATAAGCCAAAACATAGCCAAACCACCAATAGAATAGGCAATGATGCGCTGCGTATGTAGCAATTTCACTTTCATTTTAGTGAGTATGAATAATACAGCCAGCATGAATATTACAAATATAATTTGACCCAGTTCTACACCAATATTAAAAAAGGCCAATGCCCATGGAATATTCTTTTGAGGTAGTCCTATTTCTGTTAATGCTCCGGCAAATCCAAAGCCATGTAATAACCCAAAGATAAATGCTACCAACCAAGGCTTTTTACCTGTAAGGGTTTCTTTTCCTTTAAGATTGGTAATGATTTCCATGGCCAAGAAAACAATACTCAATGCGATAACGGCTTCAACCGGAGGGCCTGGAATATGCACAATATTTAGTACAGATAGGCTTAACGTTATACTGTGCGCTAAAGTAAAGGCTGTAATAGTTTTTAGAAGTTTCCATTTATTATTGGCCAGTAAAAGCAATGCCAATACAAACAGTAGATGATCAAAACCTAATAAAATATGTTCTATACCTAATATAGAATAACTCTTTATCACATCCGATCGTTTGGACTGACCAGGAATTATGGCTTCATCCTTATCAGGTTGTAACATAAGAGTAATAGTCTCACCATTTAAATAGGTAACTGTAACTAAGGCGTCAATTAAGGTCTTATTAAGACCATCAATATAAATGGTACTACCAGCTAATGGGACTTCCGAAGTCAAAATATAACTAAATATGGCCGATGCTCCTGTAAAATTTGGAAGTGCCTTTTGTTCAACCGTGAAATTATTTCCAAAAACAGGATTGATTTTTGGAATTGCAGTACCCATACTTGGCACCTTCCAATAGATTTCATATGAAGTTTCGTCAATCTGAATGATCTGCAAATAAGCAGGTCTTACTTCGTGCATGGCATTTGCCGTTGCAGCCATAATAAAAGAACCAATAAGTAATAAGAGGTGTTTCTTCATAGTTTAATTAATGGCATTCTGAACAACTGATTTGGTTTCAGGATCAACCATGTCATCATCCAATTCAAATTCTATGGCGTACTTTTTCTTAAGTTCGACATATATCAACGAATCCATAAGATTTTCCTGCTCATAAATCAAATCAGTAAGCACTTTTTCTTTAATAGCATCTAAGGGTGGAATTTGAGGCTCCACTCTTTCTTTAATATACACCACATGATATCCAAAACCAGATTGTACAGGACCTTCCCATTTACCCACAGGAACATTAGGTAACGCATTGGCAAAGACACTTCCAAATTGAGCCCCAAGATCATCGGCATAAACCTTTTCGTAATAATATTTAAAGGGTAATTTATCACCTTTGTTTTCCATCTCTTCAGGAGAGGCATTCTGGAATTGATTTAATATAGTTTGTGCATCCTGCTTTGGGTCATCTCGATTATCGGTACTAAATACTAATTGATAAAGCGTGTAATTAGGCGGTAATTTATAGTTCATTCCGTTTTCTTCATAATAGGTCTCAATATCATCATCAGTTGGTGTATTTAAGTTAGCTAGATCCTTGCTTAAAAACTCCATTTTTTGTGCTAAGCGTCGTTTTATGATTTCATCATTATGATCCAAATTCATACTAAGCGCTTCTTTATAGAAGATTTCTTGTTTGATATTTTGAGCAATCAAACTGGATAATTCTTGTGGCGTAGGCGGACGCTTCCATTGCATCTCCCATGATGATAGAATATTATCGAGGTCGTAAGTGTCAAAAACAATTGTGTTTTCCGATTCTTCTTTTTCTCCTATAACGGCATAGATCCCAAAGATCAATACACCTAGAAAGATAAAATGTACCAGAGGTTCTTTAATCAGTTTTTTCATAAACAAATTTATTTGCAATTCAAGTAAAAAAAGCTCTCAGATGAGAGCTTAAATTGTAACGCTATTAGGTAACAAAAAGTTCTATGAATTTTCTATTAAGTATTTGAAACACGATCTTTAATTGCATGTATAAGCTTTCGTTTAAGCAGTGATAAGGCAATTAATCCAAGTCCTGAAAACAATGAGGCTAATCCAATTATCGTACTTATTGTTTTAGATCCAGAGTAGCTATCCAGAAATCCTTTTACTCCCGTTGCAAGTGTTATAAAACCCAACAAGGCAACTAACCACCACAACGACCAAATAGCTTTATTTTTAAAGCTGCTAGATAGTATTACTAATCCTAATAGTGCCGTTAACATACCAAATACCATTGTTATGGCTTTAACAGTGGCAGTTATTTTTAAAATCATGATTAAACCAACAAGAAGCATGACCACACTACCAATTATATTATAAATGCTTCTATTTTCGGCTTCTGTCCCGTAGTAGGATACCATACCTAGAATACCACCTAGGGCAATAGATAACCCCAACCAAAACGCTAAAGTGGCAAGTACAGTTTCTGGATTGTTAAAAATGATTATACTCAAAACAATCATTATTAGGCCTTGTACGAGTGTGCTTTTCCAACTTCTAAGTAATACTATTTTTGCCATAATAGTTCTTATATAGTTATTTTGGACTATACCAAATTGGAGAAGTATAGGCACGTTGTTGAATAGTCATTGGTACCTCATCATCCATTTCTATATCGTATTTTAAGACGTCGTATAAAGTCCAACGTGCTGTTGGTATCTCTAGCACACGCACATAATAGAATGCTTCTAAAGCGGGGTCAAAATCTGGATCTGTCCACACGGCTTTAAGCTCAACTGCTCCAGAGGCATTGTCCCATGAACCGTCTTCTAGGTTCACCGTGTTGGCAATAGCAGGCACTTTTCCATTAGCATCAATGGCGCGATCACCACTCCATTTGACATCGTATACTTGTTCGCCTAATGTACCATCGGCATTTGCCCAACCTTTTACAATTTGAAGACGATCTAAGCTGCCACTTTCAGGATCCATAACGGCATGCGCCATGAATGTTGGAGCGCTGTCATTGGCATTGGTAATATCACCTCCCATTGGCACACCTTTATCATAACCATTATCAACAAGATTTTCAAGATCACTCTCTGTATAATTAAACCCGCCAAAAAAGCGAACGGTCATTCGTGGACCCGTTGTAGCGTATGTTTCTTTTCGCATCATGGCATCCCAAAGTGCTTCACGCGTGTTTTCTGTAGCCCAAACAGCAGCATAACCTGCAGCTAAGGTCTCCCAAGTCATGATCGTATCGACCTCAGAAACTACAAATGGGTGTTCCCAACGCTCGGCGCCACCTTCCACATTTACAGCTTTTCCAAAGAAATTATTGTCATCGGCAGTAGCAAGAGCAGTATGTGAATCTGTACTTCCAATTAAACCAAATTTATAAGGGTTGGTGCCATATTGATTTTTGTAACTCAACCCTCGTTTTAAGGCTTCTCTGGCATATTCGCCTTTTAACATGTCATTGGTCTTAGCAGCACTTAAGTCCAAATTGCCTTTATCCCAATTCTCAAAATCTGCGAATTCATCATTAGGCGATAAGAATGGATGAGCTTCACCATCTCCTTTAATCTGGGTGACTTCATAAAGCGGTTCCCATTTGATGCGCTCTTTGAAGTAACTTTCATCAAACGGCTCGCCATTAACCCGTGTTTCCGCAAACATGATACCATTACTTAAGTTACCATTATGAGGTATGGCTAATACTTTACCTCCGGTTGTTTCCTGATAGGTGTTTAAGTGTCGCCATAACGATTCCGGATCTTGATCATCATAAGTTACTGCAGGTGTGTAATTAATAGTTTTATCACCATTATCACGATAGATCACCACACGATGCAAGTTGTTTCCTGCAATTAAGGAGGTCCATTCATAGCCAATGAAAGCAGTGAAATTGCCAGGATCGTTATACTTTTCGGCTGCTTCCACGGTCATTGACCAGACAGATTTTTGTAATTCAGGATCGTTAGGATTCATATCCATTTCTTTTTGCGAAAAAGCTTTGATCAATTCTAAAGCAGCATCTGCATTTCCTTCTTTAACCATACCATTCCATCGTTTTCCTTGCCCAGTTTCCATTACCCACTCTTCACCAGCTTGAATGGCTTGAAATAGGCCCATTCCATCAGAATGGTCAGAGACCACCAAAAAGTCTAACGGTCTACTCAATTGTGCTTGGATTCCTGTTGATGAGGTCACCGCTTCACCCTTAGCAAAACGATACGCTTCATCTAAACCTAAAGTATTACCAAAGAGTCCGGCATCCATTGAAAGGCCTGTGTGCAAATGCGTATCACCCCAATAAACATTAGTGGCGTTACCAGTTGTAGATGCGGCGCTTTCGGAGGCTACAGTTGTTGATTCTTCGGTTGATGTTTCAGTTTTTTTGTCTTTGGCACAGGTAAATAAAATCATTGCCAAAAGTAAAATTGAAAGTCTTTTCATTGTGGTTGAT
>CAYZKX010000123.1:7321-7713 GCA_964479055.1 uncultured Flavobacteriaceae bacterium | reverse complement strand
TGATCAAAGTGATAATCATAGTTAATGGCCCAAGAGGGTACAGAGATTGTTTTGCTTCCACCTTCGTCATCCAATCCAGTACCTATAAAAGTATGATTCAATAGTATGGCAATAGAATGTTTATGAAAATGTTCATCATCATGGTCCTTTTCAGTATTATTCTGATGCTCTTCTTGTGCGAATGTTTGCCAGCCACTAAATAGCAATGCAACACATAGAATTTTAACAATTGCTTTCATATGTTCATTTGTTTGATGTGTTTATTTCGATGTGTTTTAATCCACTTAGCAGACGATTTCATAAAATTCTGCACTTCATTTTCGGAAAGATCAATTTCTAGCGATCTTTGATAAGAAGCTTTAGCTAAAAACAGTTCTGCCTTTTTATTGAAC
>CAYZKX010000123.1:0-7311 GCA_964479055.1 uncultured Flavobacteriaceae bacterium | reverse complement strand
ACTGCAACCAGGAATCGCCCGATAAATTTGCCACCTGATCACGTGAAAATCCATTTAATGCTGTGATTTTAAGAATCTTGTTTACTTTAAGAATTTTATTTAAATCACCTTCTATATCTGCAATGCCTTGCAGTTCCTTTAAAGCGAGACGTCTGTATTTATTTTTTCTATTGAATCGTAATAATGCACGTATACCTATAAACAAGCCTATTAGTAGCAATAAGCCAAGAACATACCAGCCAGGTTGAGGTGGCCAAAATTCTATTGCTTCTGGTGCTATTAGAGGATTTATATTAGATGTTGATTCGTTTTGCATATTACTGTGGATTCAATTTATTCCATTTCATATTTTGTTGTAATTCACTAAGCTTTTTACTTGAATTACGTGCTTTAATTAGAGACTTTTTCAATGCGTCTTTTGAACTAGGGCTATTGTCAATGTCGTCAAGCTTATATGTTTGTTGAGACAGATCTCTTAAATTTGAACTGAGTTCGGGTTGATTGACTTCAGCAGCAAATGTCCTCATTTGAACACCATATTTATGACCTCTAAACCTATCGTACCAAAACAATAGTTTCTTTATAATGTCTTTGTTTGAATCTTGATCGACGCTTTCTAATAGTAATTTAAAATAATGCGATTCTGATTCGAGGTTTTGCTTATGTCTCTCGGTACGTTTAATTGAAATTTGTTTTATAAATCTATACAGTATGGCTACTATTGAAATCAATGCAATTACCACAAGAAGTAATTGCCACCAATTTAAGCCATAGAACTCAAAGGGCTCAGAAATGTCTTCAACAGCTTCATTTTCAAGCGCAAGTTGATCTTGTAATGCCTTTTGTTGCGATAATATAAATTCTAAATTTGGGTTTTCTACTACTGATATAGGGATCGAATCTATTTTCTTTGAGATAATCTTTTTTGTTTTTAAACTATACCAATTCACTTCAACTGTTGGGATTATGAAATCGCCATCTTTTTCAATTAAATACGTCAAGATTTCTGTGCGTGTTCCAGAAAAACTTGAAGCATTTTGCCTATTATTCAATTGAGGTTTTTTGTGATAAATAGAACCAAATGCAATAGAGTCAAATGATAAAGGTGGAATTGAAGCTGCTAATGCACCACTTGCATTGATGGTTAATCGTCGTTCTAATACGTCACCAGCCTTCAAATCTTTTAATGGTTTATCCCAAGTGTCGGTAATGTCAACATCATATGCTGTTAGCCAATTCTTTGTATCCATACCATCTGGTGGCGGTAGAACTGTAAAAATTCTTTCTTTAGTTTTTACTAAACTTTTTACACCTTTATAACCTCCTTCAGGAGGACATTCAACGGTAACCTCAAAAGCGGGTAATATGTTTTCACCAGTACGTCTTGGATAGACCACAAATTTTTGCTGTATGGCTGGATACTGTTTACGCGCAATAGTAACCATTTTTGAGCCTGTTCGTTGTTGCAAGCGTACCATTAGAGCATTAGGAACTTGTATTTCACCAAAAATAGGAGGTTGTGTAAACCAAGTGCTAGTGTATACCATTACAGTGACCACTAGCGGTTCACCAACCATGACTTCTTGCTTATTAAAATTAGCAGTTGCCCAAATGCGTGCACCTCTTTTCTGAGCCTGCACAACTTGACTGCCAACACCGATTAGCATAATAAACAATATAAAATTCCTTATTGTTTGATTCATATCACCAGTCTTCCTCGAGTTTTTTAATTGGTTTAGTTCGGTTTTTATTTTGATATGCGAATTTTCGTCTTAAAAATATTGAGGGATCTTCAGTAACTTGACGTAAAAGCGTTTGTTTGGCTTGTTCTTTATCAATTACAGCGTTTTCATCAAACTCAAATACATCTATGGTATTTTCATCTACTTCTTTAGATACCATTTCCTGGACGTCACCTTTACCCTTATAAATTTCATCACTTTTTTGTGCTACATCTTTTTCGCCTGGTACCTCTGTATGCTCCTGAAAATCCTTAGCATTATTTTTGGAGTTATACGACTTGTCCAATGGTAAACCTTCAGCCAATTTAATAGAGTCTATTTTTTTAGTAACTATGTTCAAATTCAACTGGGCTTGTTTGAAATCAGGTTCCATTTCTACAGCAGTATTAAAAGCTTGTTGCGCCGATTCCAGATCACCCATTTCACTGTAAAGAACACCAAGATTATAAAACCCATTGGGGCTCACATCATTGCTATAAGCTTCTACAGCTTTTTCTAATTCTCCTGATTTGTAATAAGCATAGCCTTTATGTTCATAAGATTGAAAAACTTCAGCAGCTTCTTCATAGTTTCCTTTATCCACAAGTCTTTGTGCTTGCTGATCTCTGGTAAAGAACTGCTCGTTTAAATTAAACTCACCGGCTTCATTACAGGCAAAATTTAGTGATATCAAAAAGCACCAATGCACTTTCCAACCACGTCGGAACGAAAACAAGCTTAATAACAAAATTGGCAGGGTGAGATACATACCAAAATCACGCCACTGATCTTCCTGATTTTCACGATCAATTGTGAATTCCAAATTTTGACGTACACGTGCTGCTAGTATTTTCACGTCACTATCATCTAATGTTACTGTAATGATATTGACATTGTCCATTTCATCCAATTGATTCATATTGATCACCTCTAACTTTGGAATAACCGTATTACCTTGTTTATCTTTCAGTACAGATTGCCCAGAAGGTATGGTTGCACCATTGGGCGTAGCGATGGCCATTACTTCTACATGAGTGTGAGATGCCGATTGAGATATTCTTGCAATATCATCTTGTTTAATGTTATCGGTGACAATTAAGATAGTACTAGGCGCAATGATAGGAGCTAATAGACTATCTGCCATATCCATAGCCTCAGCTAAATTACTGCCTTGAACAGGCATGATATCAGGCCTTAGCGCATCCATTTGTCTTTCAATGGTTTTATAATCTTTGCTAAATGGCACCACACTATGAGCTGTTCCAGCGTATGCTATCAATGCCATTTTTGATTGCGGCTTAGCAGCAAAAAAATCTTTTAATTTTAATTTAGCGCGTTCTATACGATTGGGTTGAATATCTTCGGCTAGCATTGATCTTGAAAGATCTAATAATACAACCAACGCTGCTTCAGTTTTTTGACCAGGAATCTCAATTTTCTCCCATGTTGGACCAGCAATTGCTAAGGTCAATAAACTTAATACTGTAATAAGTAAGAGTTTGGGTACGATGAATTGTCGCTTCGTACCTTTAATAGTAAGATATGGGATCAACTGTTTAGAAAATAATCGTTTCCAGCGATATTGTCTTTTATGTGTTATAATAAATAAGAGTGCGATAATACCAATTGGAATGAATGCCTTAAACCATTCGGGCCTTAAAAACCAGAGATCTTCCCTGGCATTGGTGATATATTCTGACCAACTCAAATCACTCATCGCCTTTGATTTTATCCATAATTATTTTAATTACCGCCACACTTCCAGCAATGAGATGATAACCTATTATTAAGAAGATTGCCACCATTAAAGGGTACTGAAATAATAATCGTTTTGGGACAAAGTCATTATTTTCATATTCAATGGGTTCTAACGCTTCCAGCTCGGCATATACGTCTTCAAGACGATCGCGATCAGAAGCTTTAAAATATTGACCTCCTGTTGCGCGTGCTATTTCAGTTAGTGTGTATTCATCAAGATCATATGTGCCACCACCTTTAGTGCCAATTCCTATGGTATAAATCGTGATGCTATCAGTTGCCGCTAATCGTGCAGCTTGAATAGGTTTTAATTCACTACCGCTATCCTCACCATCGGTAATCAGCAACATTACTTTCTTTTGAATACTGTCTTGTTCAAAAAGTTCTACCGATTTACCAATCGAATTACCCAAAGCTGTTTTTGCGCCTGCCATACCAACTTCCGATTCTTTCAGAAGTCCACGAACAACTTCAAGATCATCAGTAAATGGTGTTTGAAGGTATGCCTGAGTCGCAAATAATATAAGGCCTAGTCTATCTCCTTGTCGGCGTTCTATAAATTCATCCATAACCTCCTTGACTGCTTCCCATCTTGAAACCCGATTACCGTCTTCATTAATCCAGTCTCTCGTTTCCATACTGAGTGACAGGTCAACATTAATCAAAAAATTACGTGCTGTTTTAATTTGCTTTTCGGGTTCGCCAACAATTTGAGGTGAAGCTGCAGAGACTATTAAACAAACCCATATTAAAAGAAGTATCAATATAGAAAGGAAAGAGCGTTTTGATGTTTGGACACCTTTAGAAGGTGCTTCTTTCTTAATCGCTGTAATACTATTGAAAATAGGAGAGAACAAGGCTTCTGATCGATGTCGAAGCGGTGGTAATGCCATAATAATGATAGGAATCAAAACACACCAAAAAACCCAGCCAAATCCAAATTCAAGATGACCACTATTCCAAATCTCCTTTATCTCTTCAAGCATTAATTTGGTTTTTTACGTTTATTTGATAGCAATGTCCGCAATTGCGTTGTGGCGGGCTCAAGTGTATTCATTTCGAAAAAAGGAATACCATATTTCTTAAAATCGGATTGCATAGATTTTAAAAAATTGGACTTTAATTCAGCATATTCCTTCTTCAGTTTTTTACCCTTATTAATTTTAGTTTGATAATGTCCGTCGCTAATGACAACTTGACTAAAATCGATACGCATTTCAGTTGGATCGGTAATATGAGACACAATTACATCATTGTTTTTTTTCATTCTTATCAAAGTCTTGAGGGTGTTTTTATTAGCTGAGTAAAAATCACTTATTACTACCACCAAATAATCATGACTCACTATTTGAGCACATTGCACCAAAGCTTTGTTCAGCATATTAATATTGTCAACTTCGGGTGCTGCTGGACGAAGTCTATTATTGTATTCTGTAACTAGGCTAAGGTAACGTTGCAGTGATCGGCGATCTCTTTTAGGAGCGATATAGTCAATTTTTTGGTCGTCAAATACCAATCCGCCAACCCGATCACCGACGTCTAGAACTCTCCAGCAACTTAATGCAGCCAAATGAGCAGCCACAACAGACTTAAAGTATTTTTGACTACCATAGAACATGGTGGTTGATTGATCAAGCACAAGAATAACTGGCCGTTCTTTTTCTTCTGTAAACTCTTTGGTATGAGTTACACCAACACGCGCTGTAACTTTCCAATCTATATTTCGGATGTCATCACCTTGAATATACTTTCTAACCTGATCAAAGTCTAAGCCTCGGCCTCTAAGCTTTGAACCATGTCGACCAGATAAAATACTATGAACAGCATATTTAGGCAAAAAACTAAATCCATGTGCCTCATATTGAAGGCCAATTAGATCTTGAAGATGCACATAAACCTCGGCAGGCCCAATACGTTCGTTCTCTGGTATGGTTGATAATACTTCCTTTGGCATGTGAAGCTGTACTATTCAAATGGAAATATTCTGTTCCAGTCGTTTTTCATATCAATTACAGTCCAACCGTTAGCTGCGGCCTCATCTAAACCTTTATCTAGCCTTCCAATGTGTGAATCTCTATCATAGGCCCATTCACGTTCAGCATCGGTGTGATGAAGATATAGCATGAAACTTGGTTTATTATTGGAGGCAGTATACTGCAACATTTGAAGATCGCCATCAGAGTTGCCTGAAGCAAAAATGGGTTTTTTTCCGATAAATTTGTTAATTCCAACTGGTTTACCAGCTTTGTCATCAATAAAATCAATCTCTGGCAATCTACGAATAACCGGATTACCATTATTATAATCAAATTCAGTTTTCACGCTACTGCCAACAACTTGATCAGGTGGAATGCCATATGCTTTTCCAACCCAAGGTCTCATAAATTCAACACCACCGCCAGAAACGATAAACGTTTTAAAATCATGCTCGCGTAGATATTGCAATAGTTCAAGCATGGGTTGGTAAATCATTTCATTGTATGGTTTATCAAATCTAGGATGTCTCGCTGTAGACAACCAATTTTTTACTATACTCTCAAATTCATCCGTAGTTAAATTACCATGCGTTGCCATTACAATTTCCAGTAATCCATGCTCGCCCTGTGAAGCCAATGTTTTCATATCGTTTTCCAATACCGCTTTATACGGTTGTTCATTAGCCCATTCCGGGTGATCTGCTGCCATTGCCTTTATTCTATCCATCGCAAAGAACAACTGAAAGTAAGCCGGTTGTTCTGCCCACAGATTACCATCGTTGTCAAAAGTCGCGATACGATCTTCAATGGCCACAAAATCTGGACTACCTTCAGTGGATACCTTAGTTACAAAGTCCATTATGGCTTGTTTAGTTGCGCCATCATTCCATGATGGCAATGGATCAGTTTTTTCTGTAGTATCTTCTTGAACTAAATTTGGTTCACTTGTGGATTGCTGATTACAAGACCAGAAGGACACTATTAATACAGTGAGAATTAGATGTTTTATCATTTTCATAATTCAGTATTTATTATGCGACAGCCACTTGCTTGAGTAACTCGTCAATTATTTTGTTTTTGGTTATACCTTCTGCATTGGCCTCATAGCTAGCAACAATACGATGTCTTAAAATGTCATGGGCTACAGCACGCACATTATCAGGATCAACGTAATCCCGCTCATTGAACCATGCATGCACACGAGCACATTTATCAAGAGCGATGGATGCTCGTGGACTCGCTCCGTAATCAATCCATGAATTTAATTGTTCAGTGTATTTCTCTGGGAATCGCGTGGCATTAACCAGATCAACAATGTACTGTTTGATGCTGTCTGAAACATGAATGGTATTAATTTGCTTACGAGCTTCAAATACTACCTCTTGTGAGATGGTCTGTTTTTCTGATTTTTTCTTAGGTGCTGAATCTTCTTCACCACGCACTAAGTCTAGCACCTTAATCTCAGACTCCGAATCTGGGTAATGTACAATGACATGCATCAAAAATCTATCCATTTGTGCTTCAGGAAGGGGATAAGTGCCTTCTTGTTCTATGGGATTTTGAGTAGCCATTACCATGAATAAAGGGTCTAATTTGTGAGTTGTTCCTGCAACCGTTACTTGCCGCTCTTGCATGGCTTCCAGCAAGGCCGATTGCACCTTCGCTGGTGCTCTATTAATCTCATCAGCTAAAATTAGATTATTGAATATAGGTCCTGGTTGAAAAATGAATTTTTCTTCAGATTCTGGCTGGTATACCTCTGTGCCTGTAATGTCAGAAGGAAGTAAATCTGGTGTAAACTGAATACGACTTAAACCAGCATCCAAATTTTTGGCTAGACTGTTAATGGCTCTAGT
>CAYZKX010000122.1:0-7715 GCA_964479055.1 uncultured Flavobacteriaceae bacterium | reverse complement strand
GTTTTGGGAATCATATTGGAGTCGCAGCTTAGTTGTTCATGAGCTTTAAATGATAATGAACAGGAATCTAAATTAGAGCTCTTGAAATAAGGATGCCAGCCGCAACTAAAGGGGAAGGGTTTGTCATCGAGATTAACGACATTAAATCCAATAATTAATTCGTTATTGGTCAGCTCATAAACTACATTAAATTTGAATTTAAAAGGGAATCCTATTAACATCTCATCTGAGAGGAATGATAAATGTATCACTACTTTGGAATGGCTTAAGTCACAAAACTCTGTTTTGAATGTCTTATTAAAGATTAAACCATGAATAGCATTTTCCTTCTGATATTCATTGGATTCTAAGCGATAGTTTTTGTTCAAAAATGTGAACTGACCCTTTTCCACGCGACCAGCAAAAGGAAATAACAGAGCCGATTGATAAGCGTTATCGTATGATAGTAAGCCGTCTTCATTTAATTGTATGCCTTCAATAATTGGAATGGTATTTATTTGAAGTTCCTGAATACTGGCTCCAAGATTTGGGAATACTTTACAAGAAACTTCGGGACTCTTTAATTGAATATAATTTAACAGCGGATTGGTATGTGTAACGGTTTTTGCTTGAAACATCTAGCGAAGAATAAAACCATTTTTAATAGGATCATTAGGGTCTAAAACAAATGTTTGAAGTCCAGTTATATGAGCACTTCCTTCAACCTGAGGTATCACCGCATTAAAGGGTCCATAATTGGTTTCAGAAACAACTGATCCTTTAAACACAGAGCCGGTGATGCTCTCAATGGTCATTACCTGATCACGATCAAGCTCTTTTCTATCATGATGAATAGCCATTCTTCCAGAAACACCAGATCCTGTTGGGCAGCGATCTACTTCACCTTCTGCAAAAACACAGACATTCTTACTGTCGGCACCAGAGTTTTGTTTCGAGTTATCAACGAAAATGGTTCCATATAAAAAACTCAGGTCGGTTTCGAATGGATGCGTAATATCTTGATCAACGTGTTGTACGCCTCTTTTGATAGCCATACCCTGTTGAATAATTTGATTATAGTAACGCTGATCAAGATCAAAATCAAAGTTATTCTTCGCCAGGTCAACATATGCATAAAATGCACCTCCGTAAGCAAGATCGTAAGTGACTTCACCAAGCCCTTCGATTTCAACAGTGCGGTCCAAGGCAACCACAAAACTAGGAACACCATGAAATCGAACACCTTTTGGCACGCCATTTTTAACATCGACATAAGAGGTAATACGTCCACAAGGTGCATCAATAAGGAGTTTGTTTTCACCTTCAATAACTGAAATCCAATTCATGGTAGCGGCCAACGTAGATATGGCAATTATAGCATGTCCACACATGGTTGAGTAACCTTCATTATGAAGAAATAGTATTCCAAAATCGGCCTCACTATCATTTGGAGGAACGAGAATGCAACCATACATGTCAGCATGACCACGTGGTTCAAACATCAATGCTGTTCGCAAATGATCAAAATGGGTTTTGCAATATCTGCGATACTCCAATACCGAATTACCTTTTAATTCAGGAAAACCATCAACAATTACACGAAGTGGTTCTCCACCTGTATGCATGTCGATCGTTTTTATTTGCAACCAATTTAACGGCGGGTTGAATGTGCAGTTGTTTAATATTTTTTTATAGGTTTCAGACATTTTGATAAAGTTCATAAAAATAGTTTGCCGCAACCAGATCTTCAAGCGCATGACCAACCGATTTGAAAACGGTTATCTCATTTTTTGATATCCTTCCTTTGTTTTGGCCTTGGCACAAATCAAATAAAGTTGCCTTAATATCATCCTTATTAATAATCCCATTGGCCATAGGAATTGCTATATCGCCACTTTCATTCAATCCGTCTTTAGTATCAATAAAAATAGAGGCTTTAGCCATTGTAGCGTCGTCTGCTTCGCGCATATCCTTTTTAAAGGAACCCACTAGATCAATATGTTGTCCGTTGGAAAGCACTTCCCCAAATACTAGTGGTGATTTAGATAATGTGGCACATGAAATAATATCTGCCTCTGTAATTTTATTATTGATATGTGATATGGGCTCAAGATGGAGAGAAGTTGCATTCAAACCTTTGCAAACAGCTTCAGATTTTTTGTAATCACGCCCCCAAACATAAACAGTTTCAATTGGTCTTACACAGGCATGAGCCTGAATTAAATATTTAGCCAATGCTCCATTGCCGATCATTAACATTGATGCTGAAGTTGATCTGGATAAAAAAGTTGATGCCAACGCAGAAGCCGCTGCTGTGCGTACCGCAGTAAGAGACTTAGCTTCAAGAATTGCTTTAATTGTACCGTTCTTCGAATCGGTTAGGATATAAATACCTTGAACCGAAGGTAAATTGAAAGTCGCATTATTTGGATTGATCGTTACCATTTTAACGCCTGCACTTGCTTTGGGTTGCCAAGCAGGCATTAGTAACATGGTTGACGATGAAGATTCATTATCATGTTTTATATCATGATGATGACGTTTTGGAACGACGATTTGATTAGACCTAAACGCATATTTCAGATCGGCAATGAGGTCCTCAAAAACTATATTACTATTAATGAAGTCGGCATCGATATAAACGAATTCATCCATCTTATAAAAATAGATAATTCTTTGATGCTAAGACGTACTAATTCATAAACAAAATTATTATGAATTTAGACTACAGAATACGTGTTTGTTTTTTATAAAAAGCCTCTTGCTGTTTTTTCAAGAGATCACGAGCTATCTTCTTTTTATAAGCATAGAGTTCTTCTTCTTCACCAATATCACGATAAACACGATCATTGACAACATTATCAGTATTGAGCACTTCTTTACGTTGATTACTGTTCTGTTCTGCCCATATTTTCAATTCGGCTTCAGATTCGTTGAACTTAATGTCATATTCACCTTTTGGCGACAGTAATTTGGCAAAAATAGGTGACGTTTCTATGGCTAAGAATAATAGAAAAATGAAGAATGAAGGAAGCCATGGTAATTTACCCAAGGCATTGACACGCGCCATTAATCCGTCAAAATTGTCTATAATGGGCTGCGAAGTTTCTATTGCATTTGCATAGTCTGATCCCAATTGTGCAATCTGCGCTTCGGCTGCTTCAATTTTAGCTTTGTTGGTTTCTTTAAGTTCTTGTAATGCAGCTAATTCAGAGTCGTGTTTTTCTCTTTTTTCTTTATAAACAGGACCCTTACCTACAAGTAATGTGCCCTCTCGTCCTTCGGCTTCAGCGATGTAAGTATTATAATAAGAATTCACCTCTGCCTCTTTTGTGTCAATAGCCTCTTGTAATGTTTTGATCTCATTTTGAAGCGCCTCGACAGTTGGCGTATATTGTTGGGCTATCTGTTCTTTATTGGCCAGGGTGAAATCATTTTTTTGCTCTAAAAGAACCTGATTGATCTCTTTTTCAAAGATTTTTAGTTCGAGTGGTTTCGAAATCACTATGGCAATAACTATGGCAAGCATTATTCTTGGAGAAGCTTGAATGAGTTCGTCGATGACATTACCAGTCTTTTTAATAGTTGATACAATGTATCTGTCTAAATTAAAAATGAGTAATCCCCAAACGATACCAAATGCTACGGCAGCAATATAATTGTCGAAGACAGTATATAGTGCATAACTGGCTGCAATACAAGCCATAAGTGCAGTAAAAAAAACGGTTGCACCAATACCAACATATTTATTTTGTTCACCTTCAGAACAACTTTCTAGGATCTTAGTATCAGATCCGGAACAGATAATAAAGAATTGCTTTAACATAAGCGGTTGTATTAGATTGATACCTATTAGAACGTGGTATTTTGGGATTTGTTACAAAAAAGCCTCGAAATTCGAGGCTTTTAAGAAAATTTTAATCGTCGGCTTTAATCTTGATTGGCTTTTTTGAAATGTACACTTTTGGCGACGATGAATTGTGATCAATACGCGTTTGAACATTGAGCTTGGGGTTCTCCGTTATAATATCGAGAGCTTTGTTTGAACTGATCTTTTTGCCTTCATAGTAGAATACCGCATCTTTTTCAATCATCAATTTGATATGTGCTTTGTTAGATTGTTTAGATTGCACTTCCCTGGCCTCTGCCAATTCAGCACGCCGTAATTCTTCTTGTGTTCTGCGTTCTTCAGCGCGATTTACGCGTTCGGCTAAACGTGCTTCTCTAATTTCAGCCCGCTTAGTTTTTGCTGCCTCTTCCCGACTTAATTTACGCTCAGCAATTATTGCATTCCGTTTTTCAGCAATTCTAACACGTTCTGCAATCTGGGCTTCTTTAAGCTCTGCGATAGCGGTTTCACGTTCGCTGGCATGACGTTCTTTTAGTTCGGCAATTTCGGCTTTCTGAGCGGCAAGTACCAATTCCTGTTCTTTAAGACGTCTTATCTTTTCTTTCTTTTGCACCTCAGCTAAAACAGCCTGCTCCTTCAGTTCATTTTCCTGTGCTATAACGAGCTCGTTCTTTTTATCTTTTTTGGCTTTTTTAGCCTTTTCTTTTTCTGCTTTCTTGGACTTTTCCTTTTCTTTTTCACGCATTTTATAGGCCTTTTTTTCAGCCTTTAGAGCTTTTTCTTTATAAGCCTTCACCTCTTTCTCATATTTCATTTGTGCTTCGAGAGACGCATTGTCAGGTAGTGGAGTAGGTGGAGGTGGTAAATCAGGTTGTTCTGCTGGAGAAGCATCAGGTGCTGGAGGTGCTTTTGGAATCTTAGGAAAAGGTTCAGCGTCTTGACGTTGTTTTTCACTCATTAAATTGTAGATGTATTTCATACGTTCAACATCCTTTAATTTAATTTTCATTTTATCCTCTGGCATGCTATTATAGTATTTAGCCAGTTCATTGTATTCACGCATCTGTTCTCTACTTGCACCGTTTTGAGTTGCCGCTAGTTCAATTGGTGTAAGTGCACTAATATTTGAAGCTTTTGATTTATTCTTTTTTGAATTTTCAATTGCAGATTCGAGATCATTTTCTTTAAACGGTGTATTGCCTTTACTTTTAACGACTTCTTGCTTATCACTAACTATTCTATGAAATCCATAATCCTCTAATGCATTATAAATGAACCAGACCTCTTGATTTGATATTGGATTCAATGAACTTAAATGAATGTTCATTATTCTATTTCTGATTTCAGGAGTAATATCCTGATGCATCGTGTTAATAATTTCCACCATTGATTTTTTGGTGGCTTCTATGCCATCAATTAAATAGGTGTCATTCTCTAGAATATTGATTACAATGCTACGTGCGGTCAGTTCTGAACCTTCACTATTTATGGACTCAGATGTGGTAATAATCTCTTTTGTGCTGCTAAAACCATAAACCATAAAGGCTAGAAATGGTAGCAGAGCCATGCTCTTAAACCAGGCAGCTGTTTTTGATGTTTGTGTTTTCATAACTGTAAATCGTTTTTTGATTAATGAATAATTTATGGCATTAGCCAATTTAGATTCTGCAACATTTGATGAGAATGCGAGCAGTAATTCTTGATAAACCGATGGTTTAATCCCACCTTCTAAAACAGATTGATCTGCTAAGAATTCGTGGTTGAGTTTGATGTCTTTTTTAATGATATATATAAGCGGATTGAACCAAAGTATAATATGAATAATTTCTACAATTAGAATATCCAGGGCATGTAACTGCTTTGCATGAGTTTGTTCATGAATTAAAACTTCTTTTGGAATTAAGTTGTTTTCAAACTCATATTTATTTAAAAAAATAAATTTGAAAAATGTGTGAGGACTAATCCTATCTAATAAAAGGACGTTGGTAAAGTAGTTATCTCTAAGATTAATATTAGTGGTAATCTTATTGTATAATTGATGAAGATGCTTGAAAAATCTAAAAGCAAATAAAACAACTCCAATAGTATATAGAGACCAAAAAATAAGGGGTAATTTATCTTTCCATGAGGTATTTTCGACGGTTTCAGAAACGATTAATGAGTTGTTAATATCCGAAATTGATTCACCTGGTATTGATGGCTCAACATAGATAGTAAATGTAATTAATGGAATGCACGAGGCAAGAAATAGGGCGCCGAGCAAGTAAAAACGTTTGAATTTATGAAAGCTTTCTCTTTCTAAAAAAATCTTATAGAACCATATAAACAACAAAAGACATGTACTGAATTTTAATATATAAATTCCCATAACTATTTGTTTTTTATTTGATCATCAATTAATTTTTTTAGATCCTCTAATTCAGCTTTGGACAGGTTTGTTTCTTTGGTAAAAAAAGAAGCAAATTGAGACGCACTATCATTGAAGAAATTTTTGATCAACCCGTTTACATGCTTCGAGAAATAGTCCTTCTTTTTAACTAGAGGATAGTATTCTCGGGATTTTCCAGATAAGGTATACGCTATAAATCCCTTGTCCGTCATTCGCTTTAGTAATGTGGCCACCGTTGTCGTTGCAGGTTTAGGTTCGCTATACTCATCGATAAGGTCCTTTAAAAATGATCTTTTAAGTTTCCAGAGGTGGTTCATTAACTCTTCTTCTGACTTGGATAACTGCATGATTTCTTAATTATGTTCTACAAACGTAGAATAAAAAAATTAATTCTACAAATGTAGAACAACAAATATTGAATTTTAGTATAATTTTATACTAATATTAATGGCATTCAAGATAACTCGGTGAAGTACTTATAGAACCAAGGTATCGTTTCAATACCTTTTAAGTAATTCCAAACGCCGAAATGTTCGTTGGGTGAGTGAATGGCATCACTATTTAAGCCAAATCCCATTAATATTGTTTTGCTTTTTAGCTCTTGTTCAAATAGAGCGACTATTGGAATACTTCCGCCACTGCGTTGCGGAATTGGAGTTTTACCAAAAGTTTTTTCGTATGCTTTTGAAGCCGCTTGATAACCCACATTATCAATTGGTGTGACATAGCCTTGCCCGCCATGATGTGGTGTAACTTTCACCTTAACACCAGCAGGAGCGCTATTTTCAAAATGTGATTTAAATAATTCTGTTATTTCTTCCCAATCTTGATGTGGCACTAGGCGCATTGAGATTTTAGCATAAGCTTTACTTGCGATTACCGTTTTAGCCCCTTCACCCGTATAGCCACCCCAAATACCATTTACATCCAGAGTTGGCCTAATCGAGTTACGTTCATTGGTTGTATATCCTTGTTCGCCATATACTGCGTCAATGTCTAATGCCGATTTGTAGTCGTCTAATGAAAACGGGGCTTTGGCCATTTCATAGCGCTCTTCGTCCGTTAAGTTCTCTACCTTATCGTAAAATCCAGGAATAGTAATATGGTTGTTTTCGTCATGCAATGCGGCGATCATCTTTGCAAGAATGTTGATGGGATTAGCCACGGCACCGCCATATAAACCAGAATGCAGGTCTCTATTTGGTCCTTGTACTTCAACCTCTACATAACTTAAGCCACGTAGGCCTGTTGTAATAGATGGTATGTCATTGGCGATCATGCCAGTATCTGAAATCAAGATCACATCATTAGCCAGTTTTTCCTTATTACGAGGGACAAACCATGCCAGTCCTTCTGATCCTACTTCTTCTTCACCTTCAATCATAAATTTGACATTGCATGGTAATTGATTGGTTGGAGTCATATACTCCATCGCTTCAACATGCATATACATTTAACTTTTATCATCGCACTACCCTCTGCTATAAATTCTGCCTA
>CAYZKX010000121.1:0-7718 GCA_964479055.1 uncultured Flavobacteriaceae bacterium | reverse complement strand
TCTTTACCAATACCTTTGGATGAAGAGGTAATGAAATAAGGAGGTAATTCTTCCCATGATTCCAACAGCACTGCTTTATAATCATCAACATGTCTCTCAATAGCCTTAGGTTTGAGTTTATCAGCCTTTGTAAATACAATGGCAAATGGGATACCGTTTTCACCTAGCCATTGCATAAAATCGAGGTCTATAGGTTGCGGTTCATGACGAATATCTACGAGAACAAAGCCACAAACTAATTGCTTTCTTTTGTTGAAATATTCGGTTATGAATTTTTGAAATATCTTTTTAGACGACTTCGATACTCTGGCATAGCCGTATCCCGGTAGATCAACTAAATACCAGTTCTTGTTGATCAAAAAGTGGTTTATTAATTGTGTTTTACCTGGCTTACCCGAGGTTTTAGCTAAGCTCTTGCGATTGGTGAGCATGTTAATAAGAGAAGATTTACCAACATTACTTCTTCCAATAAATGCATATTCAGGCAATTGGGTATTAGGGCATTTGGCCACATCCTGATTGCTTACCACAAATTCAGCTGAAGTGATCATCATTACCTAATGTTTTTAAAACTGTCTATCCTGTAACCAGGCGAATAAAATTTTATTAAACTCTTCAGGATGTTCCATCATAGCAGCATGACCACATTTATCAATCCAAAAAAGATCAGAATCAGGAAGCAATTCGTGAAATACTTCAGCCACTTCAGGAGGTGTAACTATGTCATTTTTCCCCCAAATAATACAGGTAGGCGTGGGCATAGAGGGGAGGTCTTTAGACATGTTATGGCGTATGGCGCTCTTTGCTATGGCTAATGTTCTAACCAATTTATTTCTGTCGTTTACAGTTGCATAAACTTCGTCGACAATTTCTTTTGTAGCAATTTCCGGATCGTAAAAAACATCTTGAGCTTTTTTCTTAATGACTTCGTAATCACTTCGTTTAGTATACCCACTACCCATGGCACTCTCATAGAGTCCCGAGCTTCCAGTAATAACTAGTGCTTTAACCATTTCACTATAATTCTTAGTGTGGTATAGGCCTATATGCCCACCTAATGAATTTCCTAATAGTATAACTTGATCAAAACCTTTAAAGTGAATGAAATCGTTCAGGTATTTTGCAAAACTTTTTACATTGGTATTAATCAAGGACATGGTATAAATAGGTAATTCCGGTATTAATACCTTATAACCGTTACTACTAAAAAAGTCAATTACGCCATCAAAGTTGCTCAATCCACCCATAAGTCCATGAAGTACAATAATGGGTGTGCCTTCTCCCGCTTCTATATAGCTGTATTTATCCTCTTTTTTTAGCTCGTAACCCATAAAAAATTAATGGTTGAAATCGTTGACAAAGCTAAGGAAATTTATTTAAGTGCTTTCCTATGTATAGAATTGCTTTTGGGCCTGATTTTAACATTTACAATGTTTTATTTGGGTTTTTGTGGGTAATTCTTTTTATGCTGACAAACCCTTGTAAATACTAGGTTTAGAACTTGATAGCTAGTCTACTTTGATCGAAAAAATATGCTTTTTAAAGAAAATTATTAACAAAGTGGTAAAAAGTGGTAAAAAGTGGTAATATTTTTATTAGATTTGAATCTTATATAGCTAAATGAGGGCCAACGTTGAATTCACTAATAGGTACATACGAATGTAAAGCTGATGCCAAAGGACGAGTGCTTCTTCCTGCTGCATTAAAAAAACAGCTATCTCCTGTACTTCAAAACGGATTTGTTTTGAAGCGTGCTGTGTTTCAACCATGTCTCGAATTGTACCCAATGAGTGAGTGGGAAAAGATGATGGCAAACGTCAATAAGTTAAATCGTTTTAAGAAGAAGAACAATGACTTTATTCGACGATTTACGGCCGGAGTTAAATTCATTGAATTGGATGTTTCAGGACGCTTATTGGTGCCTAAAGACCTTATAGCATTTGCAGGAATAAGTAAAGAGGTAGTGGTATCATCAGCGATTAATATCATTGAAATTTGGGATAAATCGAAATACGAACAAGCCATTGATGAAGCGGCTGTTGACTTTGCTGATTTGGCAGAAGATGTAATGGGACAAGATGATAACAATGGAGTATCATAAACCAGTTTTACTGAAAGAAACTGTTGATGGTTTAAATATTAAGGAAGACGGTATTTATGTAGATGTGACCTTTGGAGGTGGAGGGCATAGCAGAGAAATTTTAAACCGACTAGGAGAAAAAGGACGATTAATAGCATTTGATCAGGATCAAGACGCTCTTTTAAATAAAATTGATGATAGCAGGTTTTTATTGATCAATGAGAACTTTAGGTATTTAAAACAATTCTTGAAGTTCCATGGTGTAAAAACAGTTGATGGTATTCTTGCTGATTTTGGTGTTTCGTCACATCAATTTGACGAACCTGATCGTGGATTTTCCACTCGTTTTGATGCTGTTCTCGATATGAGAATGAATCAGCAAGATATGCTCTCGGCGTATGCTGTAGTTAATGATTATGAAGAAGAACAACTGCGCCAAGTGTTTTGGCAATTTGGTGAATTGAGACAGGCACCATTGTTTGCACGAACAATTGTTTCTGAACGCAAAAAGAATCCGATTGAAACCACAAACAGACTAAAGGAAGTACTCAAAAAGCATCTTCCACCACGTCGCGAGAACAAGATTTTAGCCCAAATCTACCAAGCTATAAGAATAGAGGTTAATCAGGAGATTGAAGCATTAAAAGCCTTTTTACTTCAAACCCCTGAAATGTTAAAAAAGGGTGGACGCTTAAGTTTTATATCATATCACTCGTTAGGAGATAGATTGGTGAAGCGTTTTATAAGAAGTGGAATGTTTGAAGGAGAACCCGAAAAAGATGTATTTGGAAATATTGATGTTCCATTTAAAAGAATAGGGAAGCTCATTATTCCATCCACCGAAGAAATCGAAAACAACAGTAGAGCACGAAGTGCTAAACTGCGAATAGCAGAAAGATTATAATGGTTAAAGACAAAGTTTATAGTGTATTAAGAGGAACGTTTCTGGTTAGTGATGATTCTTTTAAAAACTGGCGCTTCATTTTGTTCTTATCGGCTCTCGCTGTAATAATGATCGCCAGCTCACATAGTGCTGACCGCAAAGTGCATGAAATAGCTTCGTTGAATGAAGAGGTGAAAGAATTGCGCTCCATATTTGTTGAAGGCCGTTCTAAGCTCATGCGACTTAAAATGGAATCATCTGTAAGAAGAAAGCTTGCCGAAAAAGGACTTGCGCCTTCAACAATACCTCCAAAAAAAATAAAAGTGGTCACACAAAATTAGCAACGGAATGGCAGTAAGTGAAAAGAACATATTGAACCGATTGTATTTTGTTGCTGGATGTATGTTCATCTTCGCGCTTTTAGTAGTTTTCAAATTGTTAAGCATACAATTTGTTCAAGGCAATGAATACAGAAACCTTGCCGAAGAACGCACCATAAAAAATGTTGTGATTCCTGCCAATAGAGGTAATGTTTATGCTGCTGATGGTAGTCTATTAGCGACATCAGTTCCTAAGTATGACATTCGGTTAGATGCCATAACACCTTCATCAAAAACATTTGAAAAGTATTTGAAGCCATTGTGTGATTCTCTAGCAGCATATCATGGTAAATCCTCAAATTCCTACCAACAAAATATTCGTAAAGCACGAGCAAACAAAAACAGGTATTTTTTATTGGCCAGAAACATAAGTTATTCTGATTATCTACGATTCAGAAGCTTCCCAATGTTAGAACTTGGCGCCTTTAAAGGTGGTCTTATTGTTGAGCAAAATACGAAGAGGGAACATCCTATGGGAGCTATTGCACAACGCTCGATTGGATATGAACGTTGGGACGATCAAGGAAATGTTACGCGTGCTGGAATAGATGGTGCGTTTGGTGTTAAGTATTTAAGAGGAACTAATGGTAGACGTTTAAAACAACGCATTGGCAAAGGACAGTGGAAACCAATAGAAGATTTCAATCAAGTTGAACCTAAAGATGGTTATGATGTGTACACGACCATTGATGTCAATATGCAAGATATTGCACATCATGCCCTATTAGAACAGCTAGAGAAGTATAAAGCTGATCACGGTTGTGTTGTGGTTATGGATGTAAGATCGGGTGAAGTCAAGGCCATCTCAAACCTAGGAATTACTGAATCAGGCGGTTATTATGAAAAACGTAATTATGCCGTTTGGGAAAGTCATGAGCCTGGCTCAACCTTTAAATTAATGGCACTTACTGCAGCTCTAGATGACAAGGTTATTGACACCAGTGATATCGTTGATACTGAAAATGGGATTCTAACTTTCTATGGTAAAAAAGTACGGGATTCGAAAGATGGTGGTTATGGTAAGATTTCAATTGCAAAGGCTTTTGAAGTGTCCTCTAATACTGGCATTGTTAAAGCCATTGATCAAAACTATAAAGACAACCCTAGACGATTTGTAGAAAGTCTTTATGATATGAATCTAGATGATAAACTAGATTTACCAATTATTGGTGAAGGAGAACCAATAATTCCTCATCCAGACAATAAACAAAGATGGAGTGGAATTGCTCTACAATGGATGGCATACGGCTATGGTGTTTCATTTACACCTTTGCAAACGCTTACTTTTTACAATGCCATTGCCAACGGCGGTGAAATGGTCAAACCTCGATTTATTAAGGAGGTCAAGGAATTTGGAAACACCGTAGAATCATTTGATAAGGAGGTCATTAACCAACAAATATGTTCAAAAGAGACAATTGCCAAGGCAAAACAACTGTTGATCAATGTGGTTGAAAAGGATCATGGTACTGGCAATAGACTATACTCTGAAAACTTCTCTATGGCTGGCAAAACTGGTACATGTCAAAAGGATTATGCCAACAAGGATAAATTAAAATACATCTCTTCTTTTGTTGGATTTTTCCCTGCTGAAAATCCAATCTATTCATGCATTGTTGTAATTCATGAGCCGGATAAAAGTGTGGGATATTACGGTGCTGACGTTTCGGGACCTGTATTCAAGAAAATTGCTCAAAAGATATTTACCGATACGCCAATTATTGATTCAGTTGAAAATTTAGATGAGTCGGTGGCAGCGATTAATCAGAGTTATGAGAATTTCTATAACGTTGCCCAAAAGTATAAAACCATAATGCCTGATCTGGTTGGAATGCCTGCTATGGATGCTATCACATTACTCGAAAATATGGGTATGAAAGTAGAACTGAGAGGTGCTGGCATAGTGCGATCTCAATCGGTAAAGCGGGGAACAAAATTGACTAAAAATCAAACTATTGTATTAGACTTATCGTGACAGAGTTAAAAAACATATTATACAAGGTTAATCTTGAAAGTGTAGTTGGAAGCACTGGTATTGCGATCGATAAAATTGAGTTTGATTCAAGAAAAATATCTAAAAGTGATGTATTTGTGGCTATAGTTGGCGTTTTAACTGATGGTCATGATTTTATAAATCAAGCTATAGATAAAGGCGCGAAGGCCATAATATGCGAAAAACTACCGGATCAATTTGAGGAACAGGTAACTTATGTCCAGGTCAATAATACCAACAAGGCTCTGGCAATAATGGCTTCGAATTTCTTTAATTCACCTTCTGAGAATTTGAAATTGGTTGGTGTAACTGGAACCAATGGTAAAACTACTATTGCCACTTTATTATATCAGCTGTTTAAAAAGGCCGGATATAAGGTTGGATTATTATCTACAGTTAAGATAATTGTTGATGAAAAGGAATATATAGCCACGCATACTACTCCTGACCCAATATTAATAAACACCTATCTAACAGAAATGAACTCCGCTGGTGTGGAATTTTGCTTTATGGAGGTAAGTTCTCATGGTATTGCTCAGGAACGGATTACCGGCTTGCATTTTACAGGAGGGATATTTACCAATTTGTCTCATGATCATCTTGATTACCACAAAACCTTTGCGGAGTATCGCGATGTCAAGAAATCGTTCTTCGATGATTTACCTAATACTGCATTTTCATTGATCAATATTGATGACAAAAACGGTTTAGTGATGCTCCAAAATACGGCATCCAAAAAGTACACCTATGCCTTAAAGACCTATGCCGATTATAGAGGACAAATATTGGAGAATCAGCTCAATGGACTTTTACTGAAAATAAATGATAATGAATTATGGACCAAACTAATAGGTAATTTCAATGCCTACAATATGCTGGCCATTTTTGGAGCAGCAGATTTGCTTGGGCTGGAACATGTGGAGTGTTTGCGACTTATGAGTGAATTGGAAAGTGTAAGTGGAAGATTTCAATATTTAATTTCAGAGGACAACATTACGGCTATTGTAGATTATGCGCATACACCGGACGCGCTTAAAAATGTATTGGAAACAGTCAATAGCATCCGAACCAAGAATGAAGATCTCATTACCGTAGTTGGTTGCGGAGGAGACCGCGATAAAACCAAAAGACCTAAAATGGCAAATATCGCCTCCGCATTGAGTACGAAAGTCATTTTTACAAGCGATAATCCAAGAAGCGAAGACCCAGAGAAAATTATAGCAGATATGGAACAAGGTGTTGAACCTCAAAATTTTAAAAAGACCATGTCTATTGTTGATCGCAAACAAGCCATTAAAACGGCCTGTCAACTCGCACAACCAGACGATATCATATTAGTGGCAGGTAAAGGCCATGAAACCTATCAAGAGATAAAAGGTGAACGCATAGATTTTGATGATTATAAAATCGTGGACCAATTTTTAAAACAACTGCAGAAGTAAATGCTATACTATTTATTTACATATCTAGAACAAGAGTTCCAATTTCCAGGAGCTTCGCTATTTGGCTTTATTACATTTAGAGCTGCAGTGGCTATTATTTTATCGCTTTTAATATCAACCATTTATGGTAAACGCATTATTAATTATCTGCAGAAAAAGCAAGTTGGAGAAACCATTCGGGATCTAGGATTAGAAGGACAACAACAAAAGGCAGGTACGCCAACAATGGGAGGTATCATCATTATTATAGCCACTTTAATACCGGTTCTTTTATTGGCAAAACTTGAGAATATCTATATCATCCTTCTAATTGTAACAACAATATGGATGGGTATCATTGGATTTATAGATGATTATATCAAGAAATTTAAACAGGATAAGGAAGGATTAAAAGGACGTTTTAAAGTCCTTGGTCAAGTAGGATTGGGATTGATTGTTGGAATTACGCTTTTCTTTCATCCTGAAGTAACTATGAAAGAAAAAGTAGCAGCAGCAAATACGGTCGAAGCTGTAAATAATCTTCCTCAATTTGGTCCTGAAATCAAATCCACAAAAACCACAATTCCATTTGTAAAAGGTAATGAATTTGACTATGCCGATTTAATTACATGGATAAGTGATGATTTGGAAAGTTATGCTTGGATAATTTTTATCATAGCTGTAATTATTATTATTACGGCCGTTTCTAATGGTGCAAATTTAACCGATGGAATTGATGGCTTAGCAGCCGGAACTTCGGCAATAATAGTCTTGACACTTGGCATTTTCGCCTGGGTTTCAGGTAATATCATTTTTTCCGATTACTTGAATATCATGTACATCCCTAGAGTGGAGGAGATCACTATCTACATAGCGGCTTTTGTAGGTTCATTGATTGGATTTTTATGGTATAACACCTACCCAGCTCAGGTGTTTATGGGTGATACAGGAAGTTTAACAA
>CAYZKX010000120.1:0-7779 GCA_964479055.1 uncultured Flavobacteriaceae bacterium | reverse complement strand
CTGTTGAAGAACTTATGCATGATCATAAAGAATGCCTTTTATATGGTCAGGATGTTGGAGGAAGACTTGGAGGGGTGTTTAGGGAAGCAGCAACCTTAGCTCAAAAATTTGGAGACGATCGCGTATTTAATACACCCATACAAGAGGCCTTTATTGTGGGTTCCACAGTTGGTATGAGTGCTGTAGGACTAAAACCAATTGTAGAAGTACAATTTGCCGATTATATATGGCCTGGCTTAAATCAACTTTTTACCGAAGTGAGCAGAAGTTTTTATCTCTCAAATGGCAAATGGCCAGTAAGTATGATTTTAAGAGTACCTATTGGTGCTTATGGTAGTGGGGGACCATATCACTCGTCATCAGTTGAAAGCGTAGTGACTAATATTAGGGGTGTGAAGATTGCTTACCCTAGTAATGGGGCCGATCTCAAAGGTTTGATGAAAGCTGCGTATTACGATCCTAACCCGGTTGTAATTTTCGAACATAAGGGATTGTATTGGAGTAAAGTACCAGGTACTAAAGGTGCTACTTCAATTGAACCTTCAAGTGACTATATTTTACCTTTTGGCAAAGCTTGGGTGTTAAATGAAATTTGGCCACAAGATGATCACGAAACTGTAACTATTGTTACGTATGGCATGGGGACACATTGGTCATATAATGCTTCTCGAGAGCTTCGCGATGTGGTTGAAATAGTTGATCTTAGAACACTTTATCCATTAGACGAGGATACCATATTCAATTCCGTTAAAAAGACAAGAAAATGTCTTGTAGTTACTGAAGAGCCTTCCAATAATAGTTTTGCACTTGCACTTGCTGGAAAGATACAGGAACACTGTTTTCAATTTCTAGATGCCCCTGTGATGACCATTGGAAGCGAAAATATGCCTGCCATTCCACTAAATTCTACGCTTGAACAAACCATGATACCTTCAACTGAAAAAGTCAAGGCGAAACTAATGAGCTTGTTGGAATATTAGCTTTTTGTATCTTTCAATAATAATATTCTTTTATGTATACAAAGCGAATTTTTCCCATTAGTGGGGTAATTAGATGGACACGTAGACATATACTTCTATTTCTTATTCTGGCTATGATCCCAGTGATTCTATTTGAGGTAGTAGGATTGAAATGGCTGCATGTACCATGGCTTCCGTTAGGTGTATTGGGTACTGCGGTAGCATTTATTACTGGTTTTAAAAACAACGCTTCTTATGACAGACTATGGGAAGCTCGCAAAATATGGGGAGGTATTGTAAACGCGTCCCGATCTTGGACAGTAATGGTAAAGGATTTCATTACTAATGATCATACTACGAATGCCCTCACAGAAGAGGAATTACAGGCTGTAAAGCGGGAACTAGTCCATAGACATGTGGCTTGGTTAACGGCACTTAGATATCAACTTAGGGCTGAAAGACCATGGGAAATGCATCTTAAAACGCAACGATCTAATCAAGAATTTAGGGCTACACATTTTACCGTATTAGAAGATACGATTCCTATAGAAGAAGTGATTAAGGACTATATTTCTGAAGAAGAATATAATACAATTTTTAGTAAATCTAATCAGGCATCTCAGTTGTTAGGTATCCAATCAGAAAGACTTAAAGAATTGATGGATCAGGGACTGATAGAGGATTTCAGGCATATGGCTATGGCTAATATGTTGGTAGAATTTTATACCCTCCAAGGCAAATGTGAACGCATTAAGAACTTTCCTTACCCAAGACAGTTTGCAACACTCAATTATATTTTTGTTTGGGTTTTTATTCTATTGATTCCCTATGGAATTATGGAAGAATTTGAAACTGTTGGAGATAATATACTTAGACTCTTAGGTGATCATGCGGTTCAGGATTCGATCAGACATAAAATTCAAGCTGCTATTGCAAAGCATTTTGTATGGTTCTCAATACCATTTAGTGCATTGATTTCATGGGTATTCCATACTATGGAAGTTATTGGTGAGAATACTGAAAATCCATTTGAGGGAGGCCCGAACGATGTTCCAATTACTGATCTGTCAAGAAGCATTGAAATAGACATCAGACAGTTAATAAACGACAGTAATATTCCAGAGCCTTATGTTTGGCAAAACGATATAGTCATGTAATGGAGGTTAGTCAGACTCATTTAATTTACAAAAGGTCTTGCCTTAAAATATATTCTTTTGATAGTCTATTTTCTTATCTTACCAAAAATTTATAATTGCTAAATGCTTACTAAAAAACGCTATTCTGTAAAGGATATGGTAATTTGGTCACGTGGCGAGACCTTAATATACCTGGCTTATGCTGGAATTATCACAATTTTATATCATGTAATAGGATTTACGTTTTTGAATGTGCCATGGACACCGGTTGCGCTTATTGGTACAGCTGTTGCCTTTATGGTTGGGTTTCAAAATAATTCGGCCTATGGACGTATTTGGGAAGCTCGTAAAATTTGGGGAGCGATAGTAAATACTTCAAGAACTTGGGGGATGAAAGTTCAGGATATGGTGTCAGGTGAAAATGCTGTAGAACCAGTCACTGAAGATGAACTAAAACAACACAAAAAAACTTTAATATACAGACACATTGCATGGCTAACAGCATTAAGATATGCCATGCGTCAACGTAAATCTTGGGAATCCCAGCATACTTCCAAAACGAATCAGGAATGGCGCAATATGATACATATTCCTGAAGAAGTGTCAACATTAGAAGATAATCTCCATTTGTATTTATCGCAAGAGGAGGAAAACTACGTCCTGAGCAAATCAAATAAACAAACAGCTATTTTGTATTTGCAATCCAAACATATCAGAATATTAAAAGAAAGAGGTTTGATTTGGGAATTTGCCTTTCTTGAACTCGAAAATGTTTTAGAGGAGCTGTTTACGCATCAAGGTAAGTCCGAGCGTATTAAAAACTTTCCATATCCAAGACAATATGCCAGTTTAGCCCTTTATCTAACACGTGTTTTTGCAATTTTATTACCATTTGGTATTATCCCTGAATTTGCTGAAATTGGTACTACTTTGGCTGATGATTTTTATTGGGTAGGGCAAAATTTTATATGGCTGGCAATACCATTTTGTGCTGTGGTCTCATGGGCATTTCATATTATGGAACGTATGGCGCGAGTTGGTGAAAACCCTTTTGAAGGTACAGCAAATGATGTGCCTATTTCTACGATATCAAGAGGTATTGAGATAGATCTGAGACAAATGCTTGATGAGGATAGTAGCATTATTCCTGAGCAATTTCCAGAAGATAAAAATGTTCAAATGTAGTATTGATGTATTATGACAATAGCAACATATGAACATTGTACAGTATTTATTACTAATCAATTAATGCAATGCCTGTTGTTTGGGAATAAACGCCGAGGATGCAAAAACTAAATGTTGGTGTTTGTGAAAGAATTTCTTAATACTCCGGTTTATAGCATGAATTCAACAAAGGATAAGTGGTTGTTTATTGCATTTATTTCAAGCTTTGTAACACTTTTTTTATTGATTTTTCAACCCTTTGGGGTTAATAATTTTGATCCTACAAATACCATTGATATTACTTTTTTGTTTTCAATGATTGGTTTCGGATTTGTGACAGCCTTATCACTTTCATTCTATGAGTTTATAATTGTTCCAATACTTTTTAAGCGTGAAGTTCTATGGGTATTTATTCTTAGAATAATTTTGGAACTTATTTTTATTGCCGGTTCCGTGTTTCTTTATTATAACATAATGGGAAACTTTCATGATTGGTCTGTCATGAGCTATTTAAGCTTTGTCTTTAATATTTCCGTGATGAGTATTATTCCAATAGCGATTATCTTGTTGTACAACAATTATAAAAAAACTAAACATGCCTTTCAGCTATTGGAATTGCAACCCAAATTATCAGCTGAACCAAAATATGTGAGCCTCAGTTCAAATAATGGTAAGGAAATTATCACATTGACATTGAATGATCTGCTTTATATTGAAGCGCAAGACAACTATATCTCGGTTCATTATTCAGAAAATGACACCCTCAAGAGTAAATTGTTGAGAGCAACAATGAAGGAAGTTGAAGAACATCTAAAACAGGATGACATTTTACGCTGTCATCGATCATTCATCATAAATATGAATAAGGTAAATAAGGTAATTAAGGAAGGTCATCAGTTACAGCTTTTTATTCCAGAATTAACAACTCCAATATTAACTTCACGCAGTTTTGTGCCTAATATTAAGACCTATTTGGACACTCACCACAAATAGCAGTGTTTCGCCACAAACCCTGTAACAAATAGGCTAGTCACAATGTCGTAACAATATAATTTAAACAATCAAAAATTATATTATTATGAAAATACCCATTGCAGTGCGGTCCAATAATGTACTATTTAACGGGCTCATGGTTCTATCTGGATTTACATTCATGTTGGTTTTACTACCCTTGCTAAGATGTCTTTTTGATGGTGAAACTTATTCTTGGGGTATGCAGATTTATGGCATGTCATTTTACAGTAAAGGAATTCAAGCAGATTATTTTATTTTAATTCCTTTGTTGGCCTTTTACTTGTTTTATTACTTTTCGTTTTATTGGTTAAAGAACAGGAAATTATTCTATACCACACTTATTATTTGGTGGTTACTAAACTTTGGAAATTTGTTATATGATATCATTAAGAATGGAGATACAATGTTTCATGGTGACACTTTAGATGTTCATGTTTCTTTAACAAAAATCATTGTCCCTTTTGCAATGCTTACTCTTCTATGGATTATCTGGATAATATTAAAAGATAAGAAGCTTCAAACAGTCTCAATTTCGTGGGCCAGAAAAAACAATAGTATGGCTTTAATATTAATATGTTTGTTACCAATTCAAGCTCTATTATTGGCCTTTGGAGAACCACATGCATTGACAGATGAAATAGGGGTCATTCTAATTATTATTCAAGCATTTGCAACTGCTTTCGTTTTTATTCCAACTAAAAAAAATAATAATCATGAAATTTAGATCAAGTATTGTTTACATATTTGCTTTTACGGTTCAATTTATTACAGCGCAGCCTAATTATCCTACAAATGCTAATGACGCAGAGTTAATAGCAATAGACGTCAAGAATTTCGTTGAAGCTATTAACGCTTTATCAAGTGATAAAGATACGCTGTTAGTGTTGCAGAAAATGTACTTTGACAAAGCAACTATTGGACTTAAAGAATATATTAGGAGATTTAATCTTAGTGCAGAATCTTTAAGTAAGGCCATCCATAGGTATCCCGAAACATATAAAAACATTGAGAAGTTTTATAATGAGATATCAACTATAGAAAGTGATTACCCAGGAGAAATGAGGAGGTTCAAAGAGGTCTTACCAAATGCCATATTTCCACCTACCTATTTTATTGTTGGTGATTATTCGGGATATGCGAATGCTTCCAAATTTGGACAATTGGTGTCCATTGAAAAGAGTACTGAAAACCATGAAAAATTAAAAAATCTAATTATTCATGAGTTGACTCATTTTCAACAAGCTATGAGTATGGGCATAGAGAAATATAGTGCTGTTTATTCACGCACCGATAATATGCTCGAGCTTATTCTACGAGAAGGAGGAGCTGAATTCATCACTTATAATCTAATACGACAAAATGTAGAACAATTTGAAAAACTAAAGTTTTACGAGAAAAATGAAGTCGAATATTGGGATAGATTTAATGCTGATGTTATAGAACAAGACAAGACCATATGGTTAAAGGCTCCAACTATTGAAAACAGAAAAAAGAATCTTTGGTTCCTAGGTTACTGTCTTGGTTATAAAATTGTGGAATCATACTATAATCAATCAAAAAATAAGGCGGTTGCCATTGAAGAGATTTTAAGGATGAATAACGCGGATCAATTTCTAAAGATTAGTAAATATTCACCAAGTGATTAAGTATAATATCACTATTTAATATCTTAGCTCTTTAATTCTTGTGAGAATGAAAGCAGCTGTTTATGACCAATTTCAAGGACCAATAAGTATTCAAACCATTCCCGACCCTAGTCCAAAATCTCATGGTGTGATCGTCAAGGTAATGGCAACAGGTTTATGCCGAAGCGATTGGCATGGTTGGATGGGTCATGATCCAGATATTCAATTGCCTCATGTTCCAGGACATGAATTGGCAGGTGTTATTGTAGAAGTTGGAAGCGAAGTGAGAAACTATAAAGTAGGAGATAGAGTTACCGTGCCCTTTGTTTCTGGATGTGGCGTATGCCAGGAATGTCAATCTGGTAATCAACAAGTTTGTGACTCTCAATCGCAACCTGGTTTTACACATTTTGGATCATTTGCCGAATATGTAGCTCTCGAGCATGCTGATTTGAATGTGGTTAAACTGCCAGAGTCTATAGATTATGTTACAGCAGCATCTCTTGGATGTCGTTTTATTACGGCCTTTCGTGCCGTAAAAGCTCAAGGGAAAGTTTCCGTAGGACAATATGTTGTAGTACATGGTTGTGGAGGTGTTGGTCTATCGGCAATAATGATCTCAAAGGCCTTAGGAGCGCAGGTCATTGCAATAGATATCAATCAAAACACACTGGATTTGGCAAAAGAAATGGGGGCGTCCTTTGCTATTAATGCCAATTCGAATAGTCAAGTAGCTCAATCCATAAAAGAGATTACAAAAGGAGGTGCTCATGTATCTATAGATGCCCTTGGCAGTAAAGAAACAGCGAGTAATTCCATCGATTGTCTCAAAAAAAGAGGAAAACATATACAAGTTGGTTTGATGACTGAAGATCATAAACAGATTATGGTCCCTATGGATAGGATATTAGCTGAAGAATTGGAAATTATTGGCAGTCATGGTATGCAAGCACATAAGTATCATGAAATGTTTCAAATGATATTGAAAGGAGAATTGCATCCTGAGAAGTTAATTGATCGTACAATTACTCTCGAAGAAGCTTCGCAAATACTGCCAAAAATGAATGCATTTAAGCACAGTGGAATACAGGTTATCGATAGATTTTAAATAAACTTTTTTCTTATGGCCTGCCATCTTAAACGTCTTATAAAACGACCTTGATCTTGAGTTACTACAGGAGTTTTACCACTTCTTTTAGCTACCATGTATCCGTTGATAGAATAAAATAGAATTTTAATATTAGATCGTCTTATACTGTCTTTAAGTGATGCAATGAAGGTCAATAGTAAACCATAGCGCATATTATACCAACGCTCACCTAATAAGAGCTTAGAGGCCTTTGTATATGATGCTCCTGTAGGTTTAAGATGTTTGACATGGAGGTCTTCTATTGTAGTTGTTTCCCATTTGTAATATTGTGCTAATAAAGTATCTATGGTATCCCATCCAATAGCTGGTCGCAACTCACCAATCTCTTTAAAGCATGACTTTCTATAGGCTTTAATTGGACCTCGAACGTGTTCTTTCGAGGCAATATTTTCAAATATCCATTTATTTTGATTTTTTATAAAAAGTAAACCTCCAGCTATTCCAATTTTTGGATGTTGTAGAAAGACTTCAATTAACTTTTCGAAGTAGTTTTTTGGGAATATGAGATCAGCATCAAATTTACATATAAGGTCGTAATTCTCATCGAGCTGCTCTAAGCCTTTATTAAAGGCATTAACCACTTTTTCCCCAGGGAGATGCTTACTTTCAGTATGGAGATGAATACAATCAATGAAATCATATTTATTTGAGAAGTCATCAATGATCATTGCGGTTGAATCCGTAGAACCGTCATTTACCAAAAGTATACGGTCTGGAACTCTGGATTGATT
>CAYZKX010000119.1:4850-7792 GCA_964479055.1 uncultured Flavobacteriaceae bacterium | reverse complement strand
TGCGCCGCCCATGCCTTTGACCATTCGCCCAGGTATTTTCCAATTTGCTATGTCGCCATTTTCAGCCACTTCCATTGCTCCAAGTATAGTAAGATCTACATGTTTCCCTCGTATCATTGCGAAGCTCATTGCTGAATCAAAGAAACTTGCACCAGGAAGTGTTGTTATGGTTTGCTTTCCTGCATTGATAACATCAGGGTCTTCTTCACCTTCAAATGGAAATGGTCCCATTCCCAAAACACCATTTTCACTTTGAAATTCCACGTCTATATCATTACGAACAAAATTCGCAACAAGTGTTGGAATACCAATTCCAAGATTAACATAGTATCCATCTTTCACTTCTTTAGCAATACGCTTTGCTATACCATTCTTATCTAACATATTATGCTCTCTGTCTAACTGTTAATTGTTCAATTCGTTTTTCATAATGTGCGCCCTGGAAAATACGTTGTACAAATATTCCTGGAATATGAATCTGATTGGGGTCTAATGCGCCTGCTGGAAGTAATTCTTCAACTTCGGCAACAGTTATCTTTGCAGCACCTGCTATATTGGGGTTAAAATTCCTTGCTGTACCCTTAAAAACTAAATTTCCTGCTTCATCACCTTTCCATGCTTTTACAAATCCAAAGTCAGCCTTAAATGCGTGTTCTAGGACGTACATCTTTCCTTCAAATTCTCTTGTTTCCTTTCCCTCGGCAACCTCAGTGCCGTATCCTGCGGGTGTATAAAACGCAGGAAATCCAGCTTGTGCTGCTCTGGCACGTTCAGCTAATGTGCCTTGTGGAATAAGCTCCACTTCTAATTCACCACTCAGCATTTGGCGCTCAAACTCATCGTTTTCACCCACATATGACGACGTCATTTTAACAATTTGCCGTTGTTGTAATAGTAATCCGAGACCAAAATCATCTACTCCTGCATTATTTGATACACACTTCAATCCTTTAACGCCTAAGCGGACCAATTCCGCAATAGAATTTTCGGGAATTCCAGACAATCCAAAGCCGCCAAACATCATGGTCATATTATCCTGAACCCCTTCAAGTGCAACTTGTACACTTTGAACTCTTTTGTTAATCATTCATTTGATTTTTAGTTAAGAAAATTACGAAATAAAAAAGCCACTCTAAAACGAATGGCAGGGCTTTTTAAAAATCTATTTCCGGTTCGTCCAAATCATCGTCACGCTTCTTGTTTTTTTGGTCTTCAGCAAACTTAGTGCAGTCCACTTCTATGGACAACAATTCTGGTTCTTCAAACTCAGCAGTTGACACATCCAAGGTCTCATCGGCATAACACGCTTTCATATACAAAGCCCAAATAGGTAATGCCATTGACGCACCTTGACCATAGGTTATTGAACTAAAGTGAGCGGCACGATCTTCGGCACCTACCCAAACACCTGTCACAAGATTTGGAACCATTCCCATAAACCAGCCATCACTTTGATTTTGCGTGGTTCCAGTTTTACCAGCGATAGGATTTTCGAATTTATAAGGATAACCTGTGACAATTTCTTTATAAACAGCTTGATTACCTGCAAAATCGTGTCTTAATCTCGTGCCCGAACCACCTTGAGTCACGCCTTCAAGCAATTTAACAGTAACGAAAGCTGTCTCCGCACTGAGTACATCTTTGGTTTCAGGTGTAAATTGATATAATATGGTTCCATTTTTATCTTCAATAGTTGTAATTAAAACGGGTTCATTGTAGACGCCTTGATTAGCAAAAGTAGAATAGGCAGCGACCATTTCGTAAACACTTAGATCCGGAGTGCCTAAAGCAACGGCAGGAGTGGCTAAGATGTCTTGTTGTACTCCTAATTTTTTAGCCATATCAATTACTGGTTGTGGTCCAACTTCATCAATTAAACGTGCGGTTATCGTATTAACAGAATTTGCAAGCGCATTCTTTAAAGTTCTTGCACCACCGTACTCATTCATAGCGTTCTTGGGACACCACTCCTCTGGATTACCATATTTGTTTTTTTCAATACAAAAAGGTGTATCTGGAAGTGTATCACAAGGTGACAAATGCAATTGATCAATGGCGGTTGCATAGACAAAAGGTTTGAATGTTGAACCTATTTGTCGTTTCCCCTGTTTTACCATATCATACTGAAAATGACGATAGTCCATACCACCAACCCAGGCCTTTACATGGCCAGTTTGAGGGTCCATAGACATCATAGCAGGTCTGAGAAAGGACTTGTAATAACGCATAGAATCCATTGGCGTCATTATAGTATCTACTTCAGAAGCCAAACCATCTTTCCATTTGAAGACACTCATTTCAACAGGTTCATCAAATGATTTTATGATCTCATCCTCTGTCCTGCCATTATTTTTCATTACTCGCCATCGCTCTGACCGTCTCATTCCGCGGTTCATCAATAAATCGATTTCTTCACGATCCAATTCCAAAAATGGTGCTGTTGGATTTCTATCAGGCGTGTTTTGATGATCAAATTCGGCTTGTAATCTTGGCATGTGTTGTTTCACTGCGGCCTCGGCATAGGTTTGCATTCTCGAATCGATAGTAGTATAAACCTTGAGACCGTCCTGATAAATATTGTATTTACTGCCATCTGGTTTTCTATTGTTTTCATCGTTCACCCATTTCTTCATAAAATCTTGAAGGTATGCCCTAAAATATGTTGCAATGCCTTCACGATGCGATTCTGGAGAATAATTAAGCTCCAAATCCATTTGCTCCACCGAATCTTTTACAGCTTCCGTGATGTATTCGTACTTTGCCATTTGTGCCAGTACCACATTTCTTCTGTTTTTAGTGCCAACGGGGTTTCGATGTGATCTAGGATTATATAAAGAAGAGTTTTTGAACATGCCTACCAACATCGCAGATTCATGTAGCTCTAAATCTATAGGTTCTTTCCCAAAGTAAATGCGTGCTGCGCTTCTAATACCATCGGCATA
>CAYZKX010000119.1:0-4750 GCA_964479055.1 uncultured Flavobacteriaceae bacterium | reverse complement strand
TCAGTAGCTAAATTGGTTTTGGGGTTTTCCAAAATGGTATGATCTGGCATTTCACCAAAGACGCCCCAAGAGGCCAATAAAAACATAAGCATTAAAAATGCTATTCCCAATAAAAACAGTCTCCAGAACCACTTTATGTATTTAGTGAATTCAATAGTTTGAGCAGTTGTTTTCTTTTTAGTCAAGGTGTTTAATTTTGAGTGTGTTCTATCCTAAATCCTATATCTGTTATTCCATTTAAGTAGTCATCGCCTTCTACTTTGCCTATTCCACGCATCGCATGCTGAATGGCGATAGAATAGGAGCCCGATTCATTAAAGACAAAAGGCTCATCATGGCCTTTATACCATAACTTATTTTCCTTGAGATCAGAAAAACCTGATCCCAACAACGCACCATTAGGTGCAGCCATTTTATACTCCAAGGTGTCCTTTACAACTTTACCGTTAGGGTGGTTCATGGATACGATTAAAAATAAATTATTGTATTTATAATCATTGGTGTTCCTGATATTGACAAACAAATTATATGGTTTCATGGTGTCAGGAGCCTTTACATTAAAAACCTTAACAGAATCTTTATGCCATTGATCTGGTACTGACTGATACTGATCGAACACCTGATTAGAATCACAGGACATTGCTACAATACTACACACAAGCAATAACCCATAAAATCTACTTTGCATTTGTTGGTGCTTTTTTACGTTTTTTGTTTCGACCTCTATTAGATTTACGTCTTCGTTTTGATTTTGGATTATCAAAGCGTGTGAGACTGTCTTGACCTACAACGTTTCCAAAATCAACTTTAGTGTCTTCAATTAGCTCAACAGCATATTCTTCAAGGCTTATTACTTTCTTATTTTTCTTGTTGAGCGCTATTATTTCGTTCGCTTGATCTACTGTGATTTTATGCCAATTCATCCACTCCCCTTCGTAAGCATACCATAGATGTCCTTTAAAAATATCCATTTTTTGACAGACAGCCACGCCTTTATCAGTTTGTAGCTTAACATCTGTTTTTGGGATATGCTGAAGCGCTTCAAGATAAGTGTCTAATTCATAATTTAAACAGCATTTAAGCTTTCCACATTGTCCAGCCAATTTTAGAGGGTTAAGAGACAACTGTTGATAGCGCGCAGCCGACGTACTCACCGATCTAAAATCGGTTAGCCATGTAGAGCAACAAAGCTCTCGACCACAGGATCCTATGCCGCCAAGTCTGGCTGCCTCTTGCCTAAAGCCAACCTGTCGCATTTCTATTCGCGTTTTGAATTCTCTAGCATAAACCTTAATGAGTTCTCTAAAATCAACGCGTTCTTCGGCAGTGTAATAAAAAGTGGCCTTGCTGCCATCTCCTTGATATTCAATATCAGAGATCTTCATTTGCAACTTTAAATCAATAGCAAATTGTCTGGCCTTTACTTTCATTGGTTCTTCTTTATCACGAACCTTTTGCCATATATCAATATCCTTTTGGGAGGCTTTTCTATAGATCTTTAAAACATTTTCTTCGTCTTTAGGATCTACATTTTTACGCTTCATTTGAATACGCACCAGCTCACCAGTTAAGGTTACCATACCTATATCATGACCAAATTGCGCTTGGGTAGCAACAATATCGCCAATACTCAATGTTATATTATCTGGGTTTTTGTAGTAGTGTTTTCGCCCATTCTTAAAGCGCACCTCCACACAATTAAAAGGTTGAGTGCCGCTTGGTAATGACATATTTGAAAGCCAATCAAATACCGTTAACTTATTACAGCCATCACTTCCGCAGGTGCCATTGTTCTTACATCCTTTTGGTTGACCATCTTTGCCAGTTGAACAACTGTTACACGCCATGTATAGTATATATTGAATTCGCTAATAAAAATAATATTGCGAATGGATATTAGTAAACCTATTTTAAGGGTAAAGATAGTATTATTATAAAGACTTATGAAATTGAAATTACACTAGTTGAGCTCTATTTCATAATTAAGTCGGTTGCTTAGATTGCGTAATTCTTGCTTCGATTTAAAGATATTGTTAAACAACATTTTACTCCACCCAATTTGTTTGCTGAAGGTGTTAAACGATTGTTCTCGCCAATTGAAGTCCGGTTTCCAAAACTTATTTGGAGCGACATAACAAAAGGTGTAGTCGAAGATAAAACTGGACGCATTGACCGAATCTTTGTTTGGGATTTTATCGGAGGCTAACAAGGTAATGTTATTGGCTATACACTCTTTTCTTATTGATTGAATCATTTTAGGATAGTCGTCCCTTAGTGTGCTTAGGTCAAAATTATCATATTCGGTGTTGCCAATTTTTTGAATTGGTCTGATTTGAAGGATATCAAAACTATCACCGCTAAAATGATCAAAAAATGACTTCAACTCATAAAAATTATCGGTATTGAAGGTGTAATTTATGCGAACCTTGAAATCATACTTCTGTTTTAGTTTGGCAAATGCCGAAAATGCAGCATGGAATTTTTCATAGCTGGCTTTTTTCATGAAACTTTCATAGGTTTCTTTGGTAACACCATGAAGTGAAATGGTAAACTCATCCAAACCTGCTTTGATGAGGTCCTCAATTTTTTCTTCTGTCAATAAATTGGCATTTGTGGTAAGTGAAATATAAGGTACCCTATGTTTTTTACCTAATTCTACAACACGAACCAGATCTTTGTATAAAGTGGGTTCAGTGCCACAACCTATTTGTAGCTTCAAGGCGCGATTAAAGATGACCTCAGCCACACGGTCCATGTCTATGTTATTGAACTGCCCCTTAAGCGTCTTAACGTAATCAGGATCGGTAAAATAACACATTTGGCACCGCAGGTTACAAGCCATGACTGGATCCAAATTCACTGCAAGATATCGGAGGTTCAATTTGTGAAGGAAGTAAAGTCCCAAGAATTTTATTCTATGGTTCTTTATTATCCTATTTAATCTCAGAAGTTTGTAAATATTCATTCCGATTTTTCCCTGAGCGTTTCAAAAATATTACGCAAGTCCTTTTTGTAAGTCAAGTGTTCACTACGACCTTTCTTGAATATGTCATTGCTATTACCCTGACCTTTTCGCATAGCTTTTTGCTCTTCATAAGGTAGTGCGTGAATGTCCTTACAGTTGGTAGAACAACAATTGTCCATTTCTTCCTTACAATCTTCGCATTGAATAAACAACAAATGGCAGGCATCATTAGCGCAATTAGTATGCTGATCACAAGGGTTACCGCATTGATGACATTGTGCAATAATTTCGTCCCCAATAGCTTCTGAGCGTCTGTCATCAAACACAAAATTCTTTCCAATAAATTTATTGTCTAAATTTTGTTCATTGATCTGTCTTGCATATTCAATTATACCACCTTCCAACTGATATACATTTTTAAATCCTTTATGCTTGAAATACGCACTTGCCTTTTCACATCGAATGCCTCCGGTACAATACATAACAAGATTCTTATCTTCTTTGAAATCCTTGAGATCGTCTTCAATTATGGGAAGTGATTCCCTAAAGGTATCAACATCAGGGGTTATAGCGTTTTTAAAATGACCAATTTCACTTTCATAATGATTTCGCATATCCACTAATAACGTATTCTCATCTTCAATAAGTTCGTTGAACGTTTTTGCATTGACATGAACCCCTTTATTGGTAACATCAAAGCTGTCATCATTCAATCCATCAGCCACAATCTTATCTCTTACTTTAATTTTTAGCTTTAAAAAGGACTTATTGTCTTGTTCCCTTGCAATATTAAGTCGTACATCTTTTAAAAACGCGATAGCGTCAAGATGGTCTTTGAATTTATTAAAATTATCGGCCGGAAGTGACAGTTGTGCATTTATGCCTTCAAAAGCCACATAAATGCGCCCTAAAACATCAAGAGCATCCCATTGAATGAAAAGTTTATCCCGTAATTCTTTTGGATTTGTGATGTGTGCATATTGATAGAAAGACAGCGTTAATCGATCTTTTCCAGCTTGATCAATCAAGGCTTCTCTTTCCTTAGCACTTAGTTTATTGTACAGTTGCATGCTATACTAATTTAAAGTGTTAACAGAAATATGCGCAAAGGTAATCTTTTATTGAATATATGCACTAAAATCGAAAGGTGCTTTTAAAAATATAAACACCTTTCTATGAACTTATTGAGGCAGTAATTCTGGAAAATTCTATCTAAAGAATGTGTGTTTTCATAGCAATATTTTCCCAGTTGTATCTATTAGATGTAAAAAGTTCAAAAAGGTTGCGTACTAAATTGTATTAAGATCAAAGATGTGTTATTTTAGCAGTTCATAGAAACTGAATTAGATAATGAGTAACGAAAAAGAAGCCAAGTTAAAAGCACTTAAATTAACTTTAGATAAATTAGATAAGGCCTACGGAAAAGGCACGGTAATGAAAATGAGTGATGCCGTTCAAGTAAACATCGATGCCAGCTCATCAGGATCATTAGGACTTGATATAGCATTAGGTGTTGGCGGTTATCCACGTGGTCGAGTAATTGAAATCTATGGTCCTGAATCGTCAGGAAAAACCACTTTGACCTTACACGCTATTGCAGAGGCACAAAAAGCTGGTGGTATTGCTGCTTTTATTGATGCTGAACATGCATTTGATCGCTTTTATGCCGAAAAATTAGGTGTTGACATTGACAATCTCATAATTTCACAACCTGATCATGGTGAGCAAGCTCTTGAAATTGCAGATAATTTGGTACGCTCTGGTGCTATAGACATTATTGTAGTC
>CAYZKX010000118.1:0-7872 GCA_964479055.1 uncultured Flavobacteriaceae bacterium | reverse complement strand
TTTCAATACAGTGGAAACGTCGCGTTTCAAAGGAATGTTTCTTAATATTGGCGTAATTACTGTTGGCCCCGTCACAATGATTAAGCCGGAAAATAAAAAACACAAATCCCAGCGCAGTCCAAAAAGATAGTGCGCAACGATTGCTGCAAAAATAAAGGTCACCGTTGAGCCAAGTGTAATCAATTTCGTGATCACTGGCCCTACATTTTTGATTTCGCTACGTTTTAGGGTAAGGCCGCCTTCAAATAATATGATGCTAATTGCTAAAGACACAAAAGAATACAGGCCTTCTCCGGGGAACAGCCCCTTTGTACCATCCCAAACAGGTTCAATCCATTTGGATCCATCGCCACTTAAAAATTCGGAAGCAATGGGTCCCACCAACAAGCCTATTAGTATAAGCGGTAAAATAGCAGGAATTTTAAAACGCCAAGCTACCCATTGAGCGAGTATTCCAAGAATAATAATGCCTGCTAATTCAATCATAAATTTATTTTGGGTGAAAATACTAAAATAAAAACAACTTCCGGATTTCTATATTAGCTCTAAAACTTCATTTTTATATTAATCTATTCAGAATCATCGTTTCAACTGTTTAAAGTGTTATGCTTATTTATTAATTTGCGCTCAATATGCAATTATACCCTATTAACGCAGGAAATTTTAAACTAGACGGCGGCGCTATGTTTGGTGTTGTTCCGAAATCACTGTGGCAAAAAACAAACCCTGCAGATACGCACAACATGATCGATATTGCCGCGAGATGTCTTTTAATAGAAGATGGTAATAGGCTCATTTTGATCGATACTGGAATGGGTAATAAGCAATCGGAAAAATTTTACAGCTATTATCATTTATGGGGTGATGACAACATAGATAAGTCGTTAGCTGGTTTTGGGTTTCATCGAGACGATATCACAGATGTGTTTATGACACACCTGCATTTTGATCATTGTGGAGGAAGTATTCAATGGAATTCTGATAAAACCCATCTTGAACCCGCTTTTAAGAATGCTACATTTTGGTCTAATAAAGATCATTGGGAATGGGCTACTAAGCCCAATAGAAGAGAACGCGCTTCATTTTTAAAAGAAAATATCTTGCCAATGGAAAACAACGGCAGGCTGAGTTTTATAGAACTTCCTATAAACAATGTAATAACGAATTCGGCATTAGGGTTTGGTGTTTTTTTTGCCAATGGTCATACTGATAAGCAAATGATTCCTATGATAAATTATAAAGGAAAAACCATTTGTTTTATGGCCGACCTCCTCCCTACTGCTGGCCACTTACCTATTCCATATATCATGGGTTATGACACTAGACCTCTACTAACCCTGGACGAAAAAGAAGTGTTTTTGAATATGGCGGCAGATAATAATTTCTTGTTGTTTATGGAGCATGACGCACACAATGAAATCATAACGGTAAAACATACCGATAAAGGTGTGCGTTTAGATGAAGTATTGAAATGTGAAGATGTTTTATAACTTCGCAAATCGTTTAATAAGTCTAAAAATTAAGCTGTTCCAAATGAATTTAAGAATTAATCTATCAGTGCTATTGTTATTCTCCACCATTGCTTCATACACGCAAAGCAATAGTTATTGGCAACAGCATGTCGATTATAAAATGGTAATTGATGTTGATGTAAAAAAATACCGGTACCACGGTATTCAAGAGCTTGTCTACTCCAACCACTCCCCCGATACGTTAAAGCGCGTTTATTATCATTTGCACTTAAACGCTTTTCAACCAGGCAGTGAAATGGATGCTAGAGTGCAATCATTAACAGATCCTGATAAACGTATGGTTACTAATTTAGGTACTGCTGATGAGCCGCGTTACCAAAGTAGAATTAGTAAATTAAAGCCTAACGAGATTGGATATATAAATGTCAATAGTCTCAAGCAAAATGAGGTTGAGGTTTCTTATAAAACGGTGGGCACAATATTGGAGGTTAAGCTCCATGCGCCGATTCTTCCAGGTGAGAAAACAACATTTACCATGGATTTTGATGCCCAAATACCTGTTCAAATTAGGCGTACAGGAAGAAACAATGAAGAGGGAGTGGCGTTGTCGATGACGCAGTGGTATCCTAAAATTGCCGAATATGACTTTGAAGGGTGGCATGCCAATTCTTATATACAGCGCGAATTTCATGGTGTTTGGGGTAACTACGACGTTAAGATTCAAATCGATAAAGATTATGTTTTGGGAGGGACAGGAATTTTACAAAACCCTGAAGCTGTAGGACATGGCTATGGTACAATTGATCAAGCGATAGCTAAAGAAGATAAATTGACCTGGCATTTCAAAGCGTTACAGGTTCATGATTTTGCCTGGGCGGCAGATCCTGATTACATACATGATAAAATGCAAGTGCCAAATGGCCCAACAATTCATTTTTTGTATAAAAACAACCCTAAAATTGTTAAAAAATGGAATTTAGTACAGCCTTTTGCTGTTGAACTTATGAGGTACTTAAGTGATGCCATAGGTGAATATCCCTACGATCAATACTCTATTATTCAGGGTGGTGACGGCGGCATGGAATACCCAATGTGTACCTTAATCACTGGGGATCGTGACTTTGAGAGTTTATTCAATGTAATCGATCACGAAATGGCACATTCGTGGTTTCATTTGATACTAGCAACAAATGAATCAAAGCATGCCTGGATGGATGAGGGGTTCACTAATTTCATAGATACCAAAGCCGCGAACGATATATTAAATAAAGGTTTAAAGAATCCTTTTGAAAGTGCATACAGCGACTACTTTGAGATGGTCGAGAAAGGGATTGATCAACCATTAACTACGCATTCGGACAGATACGTCTACAACAAAGCCTATGGCACATCGGCCTACGATAAAGGTGCAATTTTTCTTGTTCAATTAGGGTATATTGTCGGAGAGGATAACCTAAGAAAAACGCTTAAGCGTTATTTTGATGAATGGTCTTTTAAGCATCCCACGCCTAACGACTTTATTCGTGTAGCCGAAAAAGTGTCTGGATTAGAACTGGGCTGGTATCTTCTTGAATGGACTCAAACCACTAATACAATTGACTACGCTATTACTGGTGTTTCGAAATCTAAAAAAAGAACACGTTTAGAACTAAAAAGATATGGATTAATGCCAATGCCTTTGGACCTTACCGTCACCTTGAAATCGGGTGAGACTTTAAAATACCACATCCCACTTAGAATGATACGCGGACACAAACCTGTTAGCAGTGATGTTGAGGTTTTAAAAGATTGGGCTTGGGCCTATGAGACGTATAATGTAATTATCGATGTTCAATTAAATAATATACGCGCCGTAGAAATTGATCCAAGCGAACGTTTGGCAGATATTAACCGAAACAATAACTATCTCATTCCTAATTAACAAAATCATCAATGGCTCTATAAGGTGGCGATGAACACATTCAATAAAATAGAAAGATTAAAAAATAAAAAGCTCATTGAACACCTTTTTGATTCAGGTCAAAGTATTATTGTTTTTCCTTTGAAAGCTGTGTATCTCAATACTTCTTTTGAAGATGAAGTTACTGTGAAAGTTGGTGTATCGGTTAGTAAACGACTATTTGGAAGTGCCGTTGACCGAAATCGTATAAAACGTTTACTTAGGGAAGTTTACAGATTAAATCGAAATGACATTTTTAACAACATGACAACACAATGTGCTGTGATGATTTTGTACATTGGTGTTGAGAAACCTTCGTTTGAACAATTAGACGGGGCTATGGTAAGCTTGCTAACAAAGCTCCATAATAAGCTATCAAATAAAAAATAATTACCATGAAAAGAAAACTTATAGTATCTGGACTGGCATTTCTTTTTCTATCAACCACTACATACAAAAGCGACTTCTTCGAAGTTGCGAAACAGATTGAGATCTTTACAACCATGTTTAAAGAATTGAACATGAATTACGTGGATGAGACCAACCCAGGCGACCTAATGAATACGGCCATCAAGAATATGCTCAGTGATCTGGACCCATATACGGTTTTTATGAATGAACAGGATGTGGAAAACGCAAGAATCAATAACACTGGAGACTTTACAGGAATTGGAGCCAGTGTGAAAACTATGAAAGACAAATTAGTTATTATTGAACCCTATAAAGATTATGCTGCTGATAAAGCAGGTTTAAAGGCTGGTGACGAAATTATTAAAGTTGGTGATTTTGTGGTATCTGAATTCAATGATGACGCCGGAGATCTTTTGCGTGGCGCTCCGGGATCAGAGGTTAATATTACCTTTAAAAGACAGGGTCAAACTAAGACCGCTACAATCAAAAGGCAATCGGTAGAAGCCAAGGCAGTACCATTATTTACAATGGTCGATGAGACTACTGGTTACATTGCGCTTTCACAGTTCACGGCATCAGCATCTAGAGAGGTAGCCAGTGCGCTGAGGGAGTTAAAAGTTGAGGGCGCTACAAGCCTAATTCTCGATCTTAGAGGAAATCCTGGAGGATTATTGCGCGAAGCAGTAAGTATAGTGAACTTATTTGTTCCTAAAGACCAATTGGTTGTGACCACCAAATCAAAGGTTGAAAAATACAACCGTACTTATCATACCACACGTGGAGCCATGGACACTGAGATACCTTTAGTTGTGTTGATTGATGGAGGAAGTGCCTCGGCTAGTGAGATCGTTTCGGGTTCGCTGCAGGATTTGGATAGGGCTGTTGTGATTGGCTCACGAAGTTTTGGTAAAGGACTTGTACAACGACCTAAACAATTAACCTACGGAACGCAATTGAAAGTTACTATTTCCCGTTATTACACGCCTTCAGGACGATGTATTCAAGCTTTGGATTATTGGAATAGAGATGAAAAAGGAAATGCAACTCGAGTTAAACAAGAAAATTATACCGAATTTAAAACTCAAAATGGACGCTCAGTATTTGATGGTGGTGGTGTGCAACCTGATATCATTATTCCGGATTCTGAATTATCTTCCATAACAAAAGCGATTATTCAAGGTGATTATGTGTTTGATTATGCCACACAATACTACTATTCTAATGAAGAGCCACAGTTAACATCATTTTCATTTTCCGATACCAACTTCAATGATTTCACTTCATTTTTGAGTTCAAAAGGCTTTTCATTTGAGACTAAAACAGAGCAAAGTTTGGGTAAAGTTATGATTGTCGCTAAGGAAGAAGGTATCGACTCTGAATTGTTTGAGGGTTATTCCGCACTGCTTTCATCATTAAATTCTTACAAAAGTAAAGCGGTTAACGAAAATAAAGCACAATTAAAGACACAATTAGCGAATGAAATAATAAAACGTTACTTTTACCGTGAAGGTTTGTATACGTATTACATTGCAACCAATAAAGAGATTAGTGAAGCAGTAAACGTACTAGCAAATACGAACAAGTATAATAGTATTCTAGGACTATAACTTCTAAAGCCCTCAATTTAGACTTAACCTAAAAAAACATACCTTTATACTTGAGTGATATAGCTTATGTTATGCAAAAAGCGGTATACATTTTAGTTTTTATCAGTCATTTAGCCTTATCGCAAAGTGATTTTAAGCATTCGGTATATTTTGATACGGATAAGTTCAAAATTACATCGAGTGAAGAGTCTAAATTCAATTCTTTTTTAGCAGAGCTCGATAGTGTTTATATTGGTCATATTACCATATATGGATTTTGTGATGATAGAGGAACTGAAGCTTATAATCTGGATCTTTCCAGAAATAGAGCCAACAGTGTAAAAACATTATTTATAGATAATGAAGTATCAAGTGACTTAATAACAGTGCTCGATGGTAAAGGTGAGCTACAATTAAACTCAAATAGTAACATCAAGGAAACCAGACGTAATAATCGTCGTGTTGATATAATTATTATTCCTAAAGGAGAAAAAGAAGAAAATTCTATAGAAATACCTACTGCTCAAACCATATTAAAAGGAGATGTTGAGGTTGGAGATAAAATACGATTGAAGAATCTGTATTTTAAAACAGGCTATAGCTCCATTGTTCCTGAATCTATTGATACTTTAAAAGAGATCGCGGATATATTGGTTGAACGCGAAGAAATTCACTTTACAATTCAGGGTCACGTATGTTGTACACACGACACCTACGATGCTGTTGATCGTAAAACTAATAAGCGTAACCTTTCTGTAGCTCGTGCTAAATTTATCTACAATTATTTGCTGCGAAAAGGGGTAGAAAAAAGACGCATGAATTATATTGGTTTAAAACGTAAATTTCCTTTAGGTGGAGATCCTAAATACGACAGACGCGTGGAAATCGAAATCACTTATATGGCCAATAAAGATTAAATCTTGATCATCAAAATATGAGGAATACCGTCCTCCAAGTACTCTTCTCCTAGTGTAGTAAAACCTTGGTTTTGATAAAAATCAATTAAATAAGTTTGGGCTGATAATTGGATTCTTGTGCAGTTGAAATGAGATTGAATGGCTTTTATGGTGGCTTCCATTATTTTATAGCCTAATTTGAACTTTCTTTCCGATTCCTTAACTACTACCCTACCAATGGCAGCTTCATCAAAGTAATCTCCAGGTCTAAAACTTCTGGTATACGCCACCAATTGCTTGTTTATATACCCTAAAACATGCAAACCTTTAGGGTCTTTACCATCAATATCCTGATAAATACACTGTTGTTCAACTACAAAAACTTCACTTCGTAATTGCAATAGATCATATAATTCATCATTAGTGAGCTGGTTAAAATATTTTACTTTTATTTCCATAATTAATCTTGAACTATCACATCTTTATCGTCACATTTTCCAAATTCAGGTTGAATATTAACATGGTTAATGTCAAATTTATGATAAAGAACCTCTTCTATTTTATTTAATATTTGGTCAAATTCCGATAAAAGAATGTCTTTATTGAAGTCTACATGTGCCTCTAAATGGGTTTCGTCTTCATTAAGTTGCCACACATGTATATGATGCACATTTTTAATCTGATCTATGGTTTGTAGTTCCGATACTATTTCTTTTATATGAATATTATCAGGTGTAAATAACATCAGTACTTTATACGAGTTCTTTAAAAGATCATAGCCTACAAAAATCAAGTAAATCGCAATGGCTAAAGTTAGAACACTGTCTATCCAGTATAATTCGTAAAACTTCATTAATAATCCACCAATTAAAACCGCAATACTTGCCAGCATGTCAGTAAATAAATGCAAATAGGCGCTTTTCATATTCATGTTTGCCTCAGAATCTTTCTTAAGCAACAACACACTAAATCCATTAGCGAGTATCCCTAATAATGAAAGCCAAATTACCAGATTAGATTCTATTTCTTGAGGATTTTTAAACCGTTCAATAGCTTCGATGATTAAAAATATAGCTATTATCACCAAGGTCGCCGAATTGACAAAAGCCGCAACAATTTCTGCTCGTTTATGACCAAAAGTGCGTTTTAATGATGCGTCTTTTCGTGATAATTTTGCCGCAGCATAACTAATTACCAATGAAATAACATCAGATGAATTGTGGAGTGCATCACTTAATAATGAAAGACTACCTGATACAAAACCACCAATAACTTGGGCTGTAGTGATTAGTATGTTTAATCCAATGGATATTAGAAGGTTTCTTCCTTTGAGATCTTTGTGATGATGCGAATGACTATGTGAATGTGAATGCCCCAAACATTAACAACTTAAAGGTATTTTATGAACACGTCGATCATGGCGGCCACCTTCAAAAGGAGTATTGATAAAAACGTCTACCATTTCAATTACCTGTTGAATTGCAGTAAATCGCGCTGGAATGGCTAAAATATTAGCATTATTATGTTGTCTGGCCAGCTGAGCAATTTCTTTGTTCCAACACAAAGCT
>CAYZKX010000117.1:2990-7873 GCA_964479055.1 uncultured Flavobacteriaceae bacterium | reverse complement strand
TATAAAGATCAGATGGTACTGAAAAAGCATCACTTGAAAAAGCATGATCGCTCAAGGCTTTCATCGCGGCCTTTTGTTTTTCACGCTCTACAGGTGTGTACGGTTGTGTACTGCCCTGTTGACCATTCATACCACGATCAACATAGACACCGCCAATATATCTTGAAATGGTATTGGCAGCCGCAGCCTGCTGACCCGTAATCGTGAAATACGAATTGCGCAATTCCTGATACGATTGATCACTGTCGTTCTTCTTATACTTTGCCAATGCTTCTTTACCTACTGCATTAGCCAACGCAATGCGATTAACCGAATACGCAATAGCCTCATTAGTCATATCACTTACATTAACACGTGGGTCTATCGCTTTTCCTGGTGAACGCATATCGTCAGCATCATTACCAAAGGTGAGCTCTGGTTGCGTAGATTTGCTTAATAAAGCTTCTAATTCTGTGTCATTCAAGTCTTGATATCCAAACTGAATGGCCCAAATATCATATGGTCCAGGGCGCGTAGTCCAGTACTGTCCTTGGTTATCACGATCCAAATTATAGTTGATCGCTGGATAATCCATAACCGATCCTGTTAAACCGTTAGCAGAAGTAATAGCAGAATTATTCACCTCGGCAATAGTGTGTAATTGACTCGATTTCATATTGTGATTTAAGCCTAAGGTATGACCCAATTCATGAAGAATCAGGAAATGCAGAAATTCATACACCATCTTACTGTTTTCAACTTCGTCATCTTCAAAAGCCGAATTGGCCAATGCACCAAACATAAAGTCTAATTGTGCCATTTGGCTCGCAGCACAGTGCATATCATGATCATCACGATTAATAATGTCACTCATTTCTTCATAGTACTCTGGAAGGCCTGCTTTTTCAAATATCTTTTCGCTGCGAAGCGAATTTCCAAGTACCGAATACTCAAGCATCACATCCGAACCTAAGATTTGTCCTGTTCTAGGGTTAACAAAACTTGGTCCATAACCACCAAAGAAACGAATAGGTGAGGAGGTCCATCGCAATACGTTGTAACGAATGTCACCAGCATCCCACTCAGCATCATCTGGCTGTTGCTTAACCACTAAGGCATTTTTAAAACCGGCCGCTTCAAAAGCAATGTTCCATTTTTCGGCCGCTTCTTTTATGATTGGTCTAATTTCTTCAGGTGTGGTATTCTCCATCCACCAGGTGATCGGCTCTACAGGCTCTGAAATGGCCGCATTAGGGTCTTTTTTCTTAAGATGCCATCTGTGAGCTAAGTCACGGTAAGGTGTAGAACTTTTGGACGATTGATCGGTAACCTGAGTCATAAAATAACCAACTCGCGGATCATCATAACGAATCTCATAATCGTTATCTGGCATGGCGATTAAACTGTGATTGATCTTAACACTCACGTTACGCCCATCAGCCACAGCAGCCGATCCACCATTTAATACAGAAGGTTGTGAGTACACATACTCAATAACCAAATCGGTATTCTCAGGATAATTATTAATGGCGTTGACCTTTGTTTTGTTATTATCCAATTTACCTAGCTGAAATGCTGTAGGTGGCGTACCGGGAAAACGTGGAGGCTTAATTTGAGCAAAAGTTTCTTTTAAGAATAGATTATCTGCTTTTATTAAGTACAATCCTTTGGCCTCATCATGAGCTTCAATTTTTACACTGGCCATATTTCCTGAACTCATATTCGCATCTTTGGATCTTGAAATGGCATTATCAGGATCAAAATAGAAAGAGGTGTTTTCAGTGACAAATTCTATTTTATTGAAGTATTTCTTAATGGAAAATACCTTCGATCCGCGGTAGACACCACGTCCCATAAAGCCAATATCGCCAGGCGCATCATTGACTTGTGAAAAATGGATAAATTCCTTGCCTATCTGATCTTCGCTCACTACCATTTGTAGTGTTCCGGTAGTGGTATCCTGATAAATGGTAAATAAACCATCGATCTCTTTACTGGATTTAACAAGGTCAGCAATAGTCTTCTTTTTGTCTTTTTTAGGTGGCGGTGTAGTAGCCTCTGTTTTGTCGTCCTTTTTCTTCTTTTTCTTACGTTGGGCCTGGCCTTCATGAGGTACCAGGAACGCCAATACGGTAATTAGTAGCAATAAAAATTTGGGAACGAATTTTAATTTAATATTCATACTGGTTATTATTAAAAATTATTTGATGTTTTAAAAGGGAGCATATAAAAATAGTGAAATGATTGCGACTAACAATCATAAATTCAAAGAAAGACATGGTACTTTTGAAATAAAAATTTAATCTAAGTGAATAACTATTCTATAGTTTCCCCATGTTGACTTAGATCTAATCCCCTTTCTTCTTGATCTTCTCTTACGCGCATCGTCAATATTTTGTCAACCACAATATAAAGGACATAACTACCTCCAAAACAATAAACGGCGACAATAATTAAACCTAAAAGATGGTATAAAAAGGTCGTGGTTTCACCGTATACAAGTCCTACCTCCGAGGCAAATACTGCTGTTAGTAACATACCAACAATACCACCTACGCCATGACTTGGAAATACATCTAAGGTATCATCAATTTCAGTTTTATTTTTTAAATGAATGGTCCAATTAGAAATAATGGCAGCAATAAATCCAATAAACATTGATTGACCTATGTTTACAAATCCAGCAGCAGGTGTAATAGCTACTAGGCCTACAACAGCTCCAATACAAGCACCAACGGCAGACATTTTGCGGCCTACCATTCTTTCATAAAAAACCCATGTAATCATTGCTGTGGCTGATGCAATGTTGGTATTTGCAAATGCAACAACAGAATCAGTGTTGGCGCCCAATGCTGATCCTGCGTTAAAACCGAACCAACCAAACCAAAGAAGTCCCGTTCCTAAAATAACAAAAGGCACATTAGTAGGGTTATGAATCACTTCCTTTCGTTTGCCAAGAAATATGGCTCCTGCCAAAGCAGCAAAGCCAGCAGACATATGAACTACAGTGCCACCTGCAAAGTCAAGAATTCCCCAATTTCTAAAAAGACCATCTGGGTGCCAAGTCATATGGGCTAACGGACTATAAATAAAAATACTGAATAATAGCATAAAAAGGATATAGCTTCTAAAACGCACACGGCCTGCAAAACTACCAGTAATTAATGCAGGAGTAATAATTGCAAATTTTAACTGGAATAAAGCGAAAAGTAAAAACGGTATGGTACTGGAAAAGTCTGGATTTGGTTCTGATCCTACCTCATTAAAGGCGAAATAAGTTAAAGGATTTCCAATAATACCGCCAATACTTTCACCAAAAGCTAGACTAAACCCTACTATAATCCAAACAACACTAATCACACCTAGGGCAATAAAACTTTGTAGCATAGTAGATATAATATTTTTTTTGCTCACCATACCACCGTAAAAAAATGATAGACCAGGCGTCATAAGAAGTACAAATGCACTAGCAACAATCATCCAAGCCGTATCACCAGAATCAATTTCAGTAGATAATTCTTGATAATTAGTAGCGAATAATGTGCAGATGAAAACTAAAGTAAGGAGGACAAAGAAATTTATTTTTTTTCCCATAATTCGAAGAAATACAGTGTTTTTTATTGTTAATTCAGCACAAAAATCAGAATATTTTATTTTGAATTTCAATTAAAGTGAAACTAAATTGTAAGAATTATGATATCATTAAAAAAGGAATTTTTTAATTGAGAAATTATCATTTTGGTGAAGATTCAATATCCAAAATTTATTAAATTATCAAACTAAGAAATTAGAAGAATACTTAATTACGAAATTGTCTCTTCCATGGTATGATATACATTCTGCACATCATCGTCTTCCTCAATTTTTTCAAGCAATTTCTCTACATCAGCAGCTTGCTTACCAGTTAAAGTTTTGGAGGCCTATGGGATGCCCTCAAATCTTGATCTAAGATTAATAGAGCATGGTATAATCCCAAGATAATCTGTATTAGATTAACGAGGAATTTTAAAGGTGTCATAAAACCAATCGAAGGTGTTTTTTACAAACCTTGGTGCATCGAATCTGTAGCCAAAATAGACAAGACCATAGAATGAATTTTCAGTGACCGCGGTTACATGATCTTCCTGATGCCAGAATACATGACTGTTCACATTCAAGCCAAATATCACGCGTTTTGAACTATAACCCAATTGCAGACCACCATCAAGATTTTGCATGAAATAGGTGTCATTTGTAGAAGTGGTCATACCATTGTCTGTGCTTTCTGAATGCGAGAACCGGATACCTAAGGATGGTGAAATAAATGGTGCAATAAACCAGTGTTCATTGATTACAAAAGTATAGTAGTAGGCCAGTGATAGTCTAATATTATAAAAATCTTCGGTGCTTGAGAGGTCTTCAGTGCTAAATGATAATCTGTTGAAATTGTAATGCAAGGTGGGCACAAAACTGCCCGCACTCTTTTTTTGCCATTCAGTTTGATAGGTGATATTGCGGTACGAAAATCGCTTATTGAACACATATGATGTGGTCATACCATAACTGCTGCGTTTGAGATTGGGAAATTGAATATAGGGATCTTCACCTTCCATCCATCCTGGCACAAAATCTCCTGTGTTTTCTACATAAAAACCTTCAACTTCGCCGTAATGTAAACCTTGCACCCATTGTCCTAGGAAGAAACGGAATTGAAAGTCAGAATACGAACTTTTACCCTTGATGTCATCGTCTTTATTATCTGTAAAAAACGATGGAGCGAAACCAATACTGGCGCCAATGAATTCGTAATCTAAAGATAAGAACATCCGTAAATTGGTATTGGTGCTAATGGTGAAATCGCTGTTGGCATCACTATAATTGATGATATATGAATTAGTTCTAGTATCCAGATTGGCTTTGATGAT
>CAYZKX010000117.1:0-2890 GCA_964479055.1 uncultured Flavobacteriaceae bacterium | reverse complement strand
TCTTCCTCAATTTTTTCAAGAAGTTTCTCTACATCAGCAGCTTGCTCTGGAGTTAATGTTTTAGTAACCTGAGGAATACGTTCAAAGCCAGACGATAAGATATCAATACCTCTATTTTCGAGTTCAGCCTGAATATTACCAAAGTTCTCGAATGGAGCATATATTAAAATACCATCGTCGTCCACAAATACTTCTTCGGCGCCAAAATCAATGAACTCCAGTTCAATTTCTTCTGGATCTACACCTTCATTCGGGATTCTGAAATTACAGGTATGGTCAAACATAAATACCACTGAACCCTGTGTACCTAGGCTACCGTCACATTTATTAAAATAACTTCTAATGTTAGCAACAGTGCGCGTATTATTGTCGGTAGCTGTTTCTACCAAAATAGCAATCCCATGTGGTGCATAGCCTTCAAATAATACCTCTTTGAAATCACCTTGACTTTTATCGCTCGCGCGTTTGATAGCGCGTTCAATATTGTCCTTGGGCATGTTCACAGATTTTGCATTTTGAATCACAGCACGTAGACGCGCATTGCTATCAGGATCAGGTCCACCTTCCTTAACGGCCATAACAATATCTTTTCCAATGCGCGTAAAGGCCTTGCTCATAGCAGCCCAACGCTTCATTTTACGTGCTTTGCGAAATTCAAAAGCTCTTCCCATAAAAGGTATTTTCAGTAATTATTAGTGGCGCAAAATTAATAATGCTGCGTGCAAAAACAAATTATTCTTCTTCTGGTTCTACAATAGCCTCTATGGCTTCGACCAGCTTGAAGTCTTTTTCGGTGACGCCTCCAGCATCATGAGTAGATAATGAAATGGTCAATGAATTGAATACATTGGTCCAATTTGGGTGATGATTCATAGCTTCACACTCAAAAGCAATACGGCACATGGCACTAAAGCAATCTTTAAAACTATGGAATTCAAATTCGGCGTGGATGGCATCATCAAAATAATCCCAATCCGGATAGTGTAGCAGACGCTTTTCAATGGCGTCTTGAGTAAGTTTTGTCATAAAGAATTTCGATTTGAATTATGTTCTTAAAATTAATGAAATTAAGGCTAAACTTCTAATTCTTCAATGATCTCTTTACTAAATAGTTGTAAATGTTTAGGCAGCAAATTGTCCTTTGGTAATACCGCCAAATAGCGATCGTCATTGGTGGTATATACATGCTTGTAGGTAGGCTTGTGATGATTTAAAGTGGTGACAATGTCTTTAATAAAATCGTCGTGATGCACCAAATCTTTACTCCCTAAGTGGAACACGCCATACTTATTCCGATTAACAATATAATGCACTTGTTGTGTCACACGTGTATCGGTCGTGACATTCATGATCAAATTGGGAAAGATCTCTATAGGTAGTTTCTCTTTAAGGGCAATTTTGATCTCTTTAATGCGTGGCGAGGAAGAGCCAAAAACCATTGGTAGTCGCAATACAGCCACTTTGCGTTTAGGTAAGCGTAATAACATATTCTCGATCTTGATCTTGAAATGGCCATAGATGCTGTTACTTAGTGTGGTATCATTTTCATAGCTCGGATATTTGCTATAGGCGTCAAATACGTTGGCCGATGATAAAAATATGAGTTTACATTGATGTGATTTGATGTACTCAGCAAGATGTTTGTGAGCGATGACTTGAGTTGCAAAATCACCACGAATAGCCGAAACAATGATACTTGGTTTTACAATATCAAGGATTTCAAAAATATCGTCATCGTGAATGTTATACTGAAAAAAATGTTGGTTTTTTTGAAAAGTGGACTTATCAGTGCAATAGGTACCGTAGGTTTTAAAATAGGAGCAAAGCTCGTGATATATGGCATTACCCAAAAATCCACTGGCACCTAGAATTAAAATACGATGTTTGCTATTAATCTCCTTCATTAGGCCGTCGTCACATACTTAAAAGTTAACTTTTGTAGAAAGGTAGTTTCACTACAGTGGCAGGCACTGCATTTTTTCTAATTTGAATTTGGATCTTACTACCCACATCAGCGAATACCGTTGGTACATACCCAAGACCAATACCTTTACCCATACTTGGACTCATGGTTCCTGAAGTCACATTGCCTATAGTTTTTCCTTGACTGTCAACAATGTCATAACCTTGTCGTGGAATACCACGTTCGTCCAACTCAAAAGCCACAAGCTTGCGTTCAGGTGTGCGACGTTTTTCATCCTCTAGGGCCTCACTATTAGTGAAAGATTTGGTGAATTTGCATATCCATCCTAACCCTGCTTCAATAGGCGAGGTGGTATCATCAATATCATTCCCATAAAGGCAATAGCCCATTTCTAATCGTAAAGTGTCACGTGCAGCTAATCCAATGGGTTTGATACCATAGTCAGCTCCAGCTTCCAATACTTTGTCCCATATTTGCTTCACTTCACTATTCTTGCAATAAATCTCAAAACCACCACTGCCAGTATAACCTGTAGCAGAGATTATCACATGTTCAATACCAGCAAAATCACCAACTACAAAATTGTAGAATTTGATCTCGGCCAGGTCATGGCTAGAGAGCGATTGCATGGCCTCAACTGCCTTTGGACCTTGAATGGCGAGGAGGGAATAATCTTCTGAAATGTCACGCATCTCGGCGCCCATGATGTTTTTTGATTGGATCCAGCTCCAATCTTTTTCAATATTACTGGCATTTACTACTAAGAGGTAAGTCTCTTCCTTTACGCGGTAGATGATCAGATCGTCTACTATACCACCATCATCATTGGGTAAGCAACTGTATTGTGCCTTTCCAACCGTTAATTTTGATGCATCATTACTGCTTACACTTTGAATAAGGTCTAATGCATGAGGGCCTTCAATTAAAAATTCACCCATATGGCTCACGTCGAAAACACCTAAGGCT
>CAYZKX010000116.1:0-7927 GCA_964479055.1 uncultured Flavobacteriaceae bacterium | reverse complement strand
TCAAAAAGATCCATCTCAAATGCAATAGGTTGCTTTATTTGTTCAACAATTTTCACCGCCGTTAAAATTAGCAATATTTAGAATAATTAACATTTAACAAAGAATTTTGTTTCCCAACACATTAATTTATTAACTTTAATACGCACAATTAATAGAATTCCTTATGAAAAAAATTACTGTACTACTTTTTTGTATAATCGCGTATAGTGGACACGCACAGGTATTATCGGAAAGTTTTGATGATATTACTACCCTCACTGATTGGGACATTGTTAATGTAAGTTCAGGTGTTGGCACTGCTACTTGGTTCCAAGGAAATGATGGTGTATTCCCAGCTCAATCTGGAGACCCTACCGCTTATATTGGATGTAATTTTAACTCTACTACAGGGGCTAGTACGATTAGCAATTGGTTAATTATGCCAGTTCTAAATTTACAAGATACAGACATGTTAGAATTTTGGACTCGAACTGCAACGGCTAGTAATTTTCCTGACAGACTTGAAGTAAGAATGAGTACAGCGGGTGCTGGTTCTACTGATCCAGTTGATGAAAATGATGTGGGTTCATATACTGAATTGTTACTTGAAATCAATCCTGGATTAGCTTTGGGTGGCTATCCGGAAGTTTGGGAACTTCAATCAATAAATATTGACGGTTTGGGTGTACCTACTGATGTAAGAATTGCATTTAGATATTTTGTTACAGATGGTGGTCCATCCGGTTCTAATTCAAATTTTATAGGAATTGATGAAGTGAATGTGATTTCTCCTTTAAGTGTTGAAGAATTTGAACAACCAAAAATCTCACATTATTTTGATCAGAATTCTAAGCAATTATCAATTAGTGCTCAAGTTGTATTAAATGAAGTCTCTGTTTATAACATTTTAGGTCAAGAAACAAAACGAATTCAGTTAAATGATTCTGAAGCGCAAGTTAATATGTCTGATCTACAAGCAGGCGTTTATATCGCCAGAATTGTAGGTGATAATAATGCATCTAAGACAATCAAATTTGTGGTCAAATAGAAGTAAGTTATTTTATTATATATAAACACCTTCATTTGAAGGTGTTTTTTTTATGTCTTGTTCGCAAGCTGACCGCAGGCGGCATCAATGTCTTTACCACGACTCCGTCGTACATTGACAACGATTCTGTTTTTCTCTAAAGAGGTGATATAATTGTTTAAAGCTTCATTGGAGGCCTGGTTGAACATATCATCACCAATAGGATTGTATTCAATGATATTTACTTTACAAGGCACATATTTGCAAAATTGTACTAGTGCATCAATATCTTTTTGGGAATCGTTTATTCCTTTCCAAACCACATACTCATAAGTGATCCTCCGTTTGGTATTGGCATACCAATATTCAAGTGCTTCCTTTAGGTCGGTTAATGGAAAGGTAGCATTGAAAGGCATAATAGAGGTTCGTACTTCGTCTATGGCGGAGTGCAATGAAACGGCAAGGTTAAACTTGACCTTGTCATCGGCCATTTTTTTTATCATCTTTGGAATTCCAGATGTAGACAATGTAATGCGCTTAGGAGACATCCCTAGACCTTCAGGAGACGTTATTTTATCAATGGCCTTAAGTACATTGTTATAATTCATTAGCGGCTCTCCCATACCCATGAATACAATATTGGATAGCGGTCTATCAAAATAATGCCTACTTTCATTATCAATCGCAACAACCTGATCATAGATCTCATCAGGATTTAGATTCCGCATACGCTTTAAGCGGGCCGTAGCACAGAATTTACAATCTAGACTGCAACCCACCTGTGAAGATACACATGCAGTTGTTCTGGACTCTGTAGGAATTAATACGGATTCTACTACCAAATCATCATGCAGTTTAACTGCATTTTTAATTGTCCCATCAGCACTGCGTTGAATAGTGTCGACTTTTATGTGATTGATCACAAAATTATTTTGAAGCATCTCTCGTGTGTGTTTAGAGATGTTTGTCATTTCATCAAAGGAGTGTGCTGATTTTTGCCACAACCATTCATAGACCTGATTACCTCGAAAGGCCTGATCCCCATTTTTAACAAAGAAATCACGTAGCTGATCTTTAGTTAATGCCCTTATGTCCTTTTTTTGAGTAGCCATTGTAGTAGACAAAAAAGCCACGTTAAACGTGGCTTAAATTATATGATTAACATAGCATCACCATAACTATAAAATTGATACCCTTCCTTCACTGCTTCGTCATAGGCTCTCTTAATAAAATCATGACCAGCAAATGCCGATGCCATCATCAACAATGTTGATTTTGGGGTATGAAAATTAGTGATCATACAGTTAGCAATACTAAATTCGTATGGTGGAAATATGAATTTATTGGTCCATCCATCAAATTCATTAAGCGTACCACTAGATGAGACGCTGCTCTCTATGGCACGCATCACTGTGGTTCCCACTGCACATATGCGTCTCTTATCCTTTAGCGCATGATTGATCGTATCAGTTGCACGTTTATTAATAATTATTTCTTCACTATCCATTTTATGTTTTGACAGATCTTCAACCTCAACTGGGTTAAAGGTTCCCAATCCAACATGTAATGTGATTTCGGCAAAGTTAACCCCCTTGATCTCCAATCGTTTTAACAAATGCTTTGAGAAATGAAGCCCTGCCGTAGGTGCTGCTACAGCCCCTTCATTTTTAGCATAAATGGTTTGATAACGCTCCTCGTCCTCCGGTTCGACTTCACGCTTGATATACTTTGGTAATGGTGTTTCACCTAATTCATTAAGCTTATTTCGAAAATCATGGTACGATCCGTCATACAAAAAACGGAGCGTACGTCCTCTTGAAGTGGTGTTGTCTATCACCTCAGCCACCAAGGTTTCATCTTCTCCAAAATACAGCTTATTCCCTATTCTTATTTTTCTTGCAGGATCAACCAATACATCCCAAAGACGTTGTTCGGCATTAAGTTCACGCAATAAAAAAACCTCAATTCTAGCTCCAGTCTTCTCTTTATTACCATATAGTCGAGCAGGGAACACTTTGGTGTTGTTTAAGATCATGACATCTTCTTCGTCAAAATAATCAATGACATCTTTAAACTGTTTGTGTTCTATGGTTTGCTCTTCTCTATTGAGCACCATTAGTTTTGCTTCATCTCTATTTTCAGGAGGGTATTCTGCTAATAATTCTAATGGAAGGTCAAAATTAAAATGTGATAATTTCATATGATAATGCTGGTTTTTTTTAGAAGGTGCAAATATACAATCTGTAAAGAGGGGTTGTCAAGTAAATACTTAATTATTTTCCCGTTGAATTTTAATTCCAACCGATTGAAGATCATCCCAGAATTTTGGATATGATTTTGTGACAACCTCTGCTTCATTTACATGAAGTGCTGTCTTTAATGCCAGAGGTGCAAAAGCCATAGCCATTCTATGGTCGTTGTACGTATCTATATAAATATCCGACTTCAAATTAGTAACCGCATTCAATTCCAGTGTGTCTTCAGAAATAGTAACTGTCGCTCCTAACTTTTCCAGTTCCTGCTTTAAGGCTACCAATCTATCAGTCTCCTTAATTTTTAAGGTATGCAAACCGGTCAATTTACAACTGCGTCCTAAGCCTAAGCAAGTAACTACCAAGGTTTGAGCGAGGTCAGGTGTTTCTATTAAATTGGCTGAGCTAAATGTAATTTCGTTTGTTGTTTTTCTCAAGACAATTTTGTTATCAATAAATGTGGTTTCAACCCCCAGATCACTATAGATCTCTGCAAGTTTGGCATCTCCTTGCAAACTGTCCTTCACAAATGATGATAGGCTTATTTTTGTTCCTATTGGACTTAAAGCAATTAAACTGTAATAATAAGATGCGGCCGACCAATCAGATTCAACGGTTATTCGCTTTGTCATAACATCATTATAAGCTGAAATGGATATGGTTTTTCCAGAAAACTGAAATGGTACACCCAATTGCTTGAGTAAACTTAAGGTCATGTTGATATAAGGTAAAGAGGTCACTTCACCTTTGAGTGTTATTTCCAAACCTTTTTCTAGCTTAGGACCTATCAAAATTAAGGCCGAAATATACTGACTACTTACATTCGCATCGATAGTAACTTTATTCTTTGTAAGTGACTTACCTTTTATTTGCAATGGTGGAAACCCTTCATTATTAGTATACTCAATATCAGCATCAAGTTGCCGCAGTGCATCAACTAATATTTTTATTGGCCGCTGTTGCATTCGTGTTGATCCTGTTAGTGTAACCTCCTTGGTTGAATAAGCCGATAAATAGGCTGTTAAAAAACGCATGGAGGTACCTGCGTGGTGTATGTCGATATGATTTGAACCCGAATTCAAAGCAGATTCCAAAACCATAGTATCATCGGCATCTGATAGATTATCTACTTCTAAATTAGGATATAAAGCCCGAAGAATTAATAAACGGTTCGATTCACTTTTTGAACCTGTAATTTCCACTGTGGCATCGGCATTGATTTGAGATTGCTGAAGTTTAATAATCATGTGTTCACTTCAATTTGTCATTATTATGATGACGGTCATGGTCTCTATTGGCTTTTATTTCCAGTTTTTTCCTAAAGGCCTCATCCAAATTTACCCCAGTTTGGTTGGCAAGGCAAAGTACCACAAACATTACATCAGCTAATTCTTCACCAAGGTCCTTATGCTTGTCACTTTCCTTTTCACTCTGCTCACCATATCTCCTTGCAATAATGCGCGCTACTTCTCCTACTTCCTCTGTAAGTTGAGCCATATTAGTAAGCTCATTAAAGTAACGCACGCCATGGTTGTTAATCCATTCGTCTACTGCCTTTTGTGCGTTTTCAATATTCATCTATTTGATTATTCTTTAATTTTTGAGTCTATAATAATTGTCACAGGGCCATCATTACAAAGTTCAACTTTCATATCAGCCCCAAATTGTCCAGTTTGAACATCGGTCTTGATCAATGCATTCAATTCTGCAACAAAAATTTCATACAAAGGTATAGCAATTTCTGGTCTAGCCGCTTTTATATAACTTGGTCTATTGCCCTTTTTAGTACTGGCATGTAGGGTAAACTGACTCACTACTATCGCTTCACCTTCAATTTGTAGTATGGATCTATTCATAATTCCATTGTCATCAGGGAAGATTCGCAGATTTAATATCTTATTGACCAACCAATCAATATCATTTTTATCATCGCCTTCCACAATCCCTAATAGTACGAGGAGTCCAGTATTGATATTTGCTACTTTCTTTTTGTTGATAGTTACACTAGCGTTTGTAACACGTTGAATTACAACTCTCATAGTTACTCGAAATTGTCGATTCTATAGGTTTCGTCTTCACCTTCCAAAATTTGGAGGTAACTGCGATACCGCGAATACGCTATTTGATTATCTTCTAAAGCTTGCTTAATGGCACACTTTGGTTCTTGAACATGAAGACAATTATTAAATTTACAGTCCTGCTTGAGTTTAAAGAACTCTGGGAAAAAATCGCCTATTTCCTCTTTATCCATATCTACTACACCAAATCCTTTAATACCAGGTGTATCAATTATTTTAGCCCCAAAACTCAAATCGTACATTTCGGCAAAAGTGGTAGTATGTTGCCCTTGCTGATGCTGTTCGGAGATCTCTTTAGTTTTTAGATCCAAACTGGGCTCTAAGGTATTGATCAATGTAGATTTACCAACACCAGAATGTCCCGAGAACATACTCACTTTATCTATCATGAGATGTTTAACCTTATCCACATTCTTGCTGCTCTTGGCCGAGATCTCAATACATTCATAGCCCACTTTTCTATACAGTGACATTAAATAACGAACCTCTTCCAATTCCTCTTTACTATATGTGTCAATTTTATTGAATAAGAGAATGGCATTAATAGAATAGGCTTCGGCAGTAACTAGAAACCGATCAATAAAACTTGTGAAGGTTGTGGGATTGTTCAATGTAATAAGAAGAAAAACCCGATCGATATTACTGGCAATGATGTGTGTTTGTTTTGAAAGATTCACGGATTTGCGAATGATATAATTCTTACGTTCCTGAATCCTAGTGATCACCCCAGTTTTTTGATTGTTCTTTTCTTCGATCTTAAAATCAATAAAATCACCTACAGCAATCGGATTAGTGCTTTTAATACCTTCCAATCTAAATTTCCCTTTGATTCTACATTGATAGATTTTACCATTAAGAGTTTTAACCGTATACCAACTTCCTGTAGATTTATAAACACGACCTGTCATCACTTTCAAAAGTAATCAAAATACAGATTTACCATGACTAAAAAATGTATATTAGTAAACAACTTAAACACCTTTTTATGAAAAAATTAATATTGGCATCGCTTATATGTAGCATGGCACTTATGGATCTCTATGCTCAAGTGGAATATAAAGTTATCACAAGTGTGGAATCTATTGTTCCGGCAGGTTTGGGTAGATCGCGACTCATATCTTCTGATGAAGAACGTGATTATAAAGATTTTTCTTCTGAGCGATCGAGTGATAAAGAAGAAGACGATCGAAACAAATCGAAACGCAGTGACATCAGGGTTAAAGATTTTGAGGAAACCAAACTACTTAACTTTTACAATTTAGGTGGTATTCGTTTTCAAAATATTGTCGCCAATGATGTCGTTATCTCTTCAAAAATAAACGCAATGGTTGAAAACGGATGGGAACTGGCATTTATAACCAGCGCTGTTGAAAGCGACGCAGGAAAGAATGATGGTAACGGTATATTTATTACCAGATACATTTTTAAACGCAATAAGAATTAAAAAAAAGGCGCGTTAATCGCGCCTTTATTATGCGTTGATGATTTTTTCCTGGTGGTTGATCGATTCCTGATGGATTGCTTTAAAAACACGTAAAATAAATTCTTCACTCAGATTTTTCTCTTCGCCTTGTAGGATCATCTTTCCTAATATTTCATTCCATCGTTTAGTTTGTAATACCGCCACGTTGTGCTCCTTTTTGAGCACCCCAATACTATCGGCTACATTCATACGTTTTCCCAACATTTCTATCAACTGATGGTCGATCACATCAATTTGAGTTCGCATGGTATTGATCTTATTCTTGAATTCAGCGGCCTCACCTACTTCTTTTCGAATACGCAAATCATTCATGAACTGTATTAATGTTGCTGGTGTTATTTGTTGCGCTGCATCACTCCAGGCCTTATCAGGGTCATGATGCGTCTCCACCATAAGTCCGTCATAGTTCAAGTCAAGGGCCGTCTGGCAAAGTTCAAATATAATATCACGACGTCCAGCAATATGTGATGGATCTAAAATTAAAGGAAGATCGGGAAAGCGGTTTTGAAGGTCAATAGGTAATTGCCATTCAGGATTGTTTCGGTATCTTGTTTTTTCATAGGTTGAAAAACCTCTGTGGATCACTCCGAGATTTTTGATATCGGCCGAATAAAAACGTTCTACAGCACCCAACCATAAAGAAAGATCCGGATTGACAGGATTCTTCACCAAAACGGGTTTTGTAGTACCTTTTAAGGCATCAGCGATTTCCTGTACAATAAATGGACTAACTGTAGTTCGCGCCCCAATCCAAAGAATGTCTATATCATGCTCTAAAGCCAGATCAACATGATTGGCATTCGCCACTTCGGTTGAAACTAACATCCCTGTTTCTTGCTTCGCTTTTTGCAACCATTTTAATCCCAAGGCTCCAACACCTTCAAAATTCCCCGGTCTGGTGCGCGGTTTCCAGATTCCTGCCCGCATTACTGTGGCATCACTTTCTTTTAATTGATGAGCAATGTTTAGCACTTGCTCTTCAGTTTCGGCACTGCAGGGCCCTGCGATAACTAGAGGGTGATCCAAGCCAAAATTTTCTAACCACGTTCTTAATTCTTTTTTATTATTCATAGCAATTATGTAATTCCGTTTAATATTTGTTTAATAT
>CAYZKX010000115.1:0-7940 GCA_964479055.1 uncultured Flavobacteriaceae bacterium | reverse complement strand
CTTAATGCTTTTAAACGTTTTTTTATTATTATTTCCTAAATTTAGTGCATCAAAATGCCCCAATTATGAAAACAAATACTTCTAAGACACCTTTTAGCCGATTGTATTGTGCTGTTTTTGGTCACAAGTATGAAGTATCAAAACAGGTCACTTCGCACATAAAAGAGTATACTTGTACGTGTTGCAATAAGCAGTTAACAACTAACAGTAACGGACGATTAACCGAGCTTACTCCTGTTTTTAAAGAGATCAATTCCACCTTAGAACGCATTTATGCCATTAGAATGATGCGTTTGCAAGGTAAAACATTAGCTGCTTAATCGTTTAATGCATTCCAACCCTGCGCTTGCAGAGCAACCTTAGTATCAGCTCTGGTCACCAGATGCGCACCAGAATTTTGATCTTTCATATAACCTATTACAGTCATATTCGGGTTGCCTTTAATTTTGTCAAAATCACCCGGTGAAATTGTAAAAAGAAGTTCATAATCTTCACCTCCATTTAGTGCTACAGTAGTGCTATCCATTTTAAACTCTTCACAAGTTGAAATCACCTGGGGATCCAATGGAATTTTATTTTCATAAAGATCACAACCCACAGCACTTTGCTTACATAAATGCAATATTTCAGAAGACAACCCATCACTTATATCAATCATGGACGTTGGTTTAACCTCCAATTGCTGTAAAAGTTCGACAATGTCTTTCCGAGCTTCCGGTTTTAACTGACGTTCAACTATATATGAATAAGGATCAAGGTCTGGCTGATTGTTAGGGTTCACTTTAAAAACCTCTTTTTCTCTCTCCAGTACTTGCAAACCAAGATATGCACCTCCTATATCTCCCGATACTACCAAAAGATCATTGGGTTGTGCGCCATTGCGATAGACTAGTTGTTCTTCATTGACTTGACCTATTGCAGTGACTGAGATCATTAACCCCGTAGTTGATGATGTGGTATCACCACCTATCAAATCCACTTGATATAAAGAACACGCCGTTTTAATTCCGGCATATAATTCTTCAATAGCCTCAAATGGAAACCTATTGGATACTGCAATAGATACGGTAATTTGAGTAGCCCTAGCATTCATGGCGTAAATATCTGACAAGTTAACCACAACTGCTTTGTAACCTAAATGTTTCAATGGCATATAACTGAGGTCAAAATGCACACCTTCAATCAATAGATCGGTAGACACCACTACTTCACCATCTGGTCGAATCACTGCGGCATCATCACCTATCCCTTTTAAGGTAGTAGACTGAGTGATTTTGAAATCATTTGTTAGCTTTTCTATTAGGCCAAATTCACCAAATTCTGACAATGGAGTTCTGGCCTGGTTCTTGTCTTCGATCATGCTACAAATGTACTACTCTTTTATAATTTTTACTTATCAAACTATTAGCTAATATAATGTTAGGTTGTAGTAAAAAACACCACATATATTGTATATTTGCAATCTATTTAGATTAAATCTACATTAGGAAATGATAAAAGTATCGGATACAGCTAAATCAAAAGTCATTGAACTTATGCAAGACGACGGCTTTAATCCAACGAATGATTTCATTCGAGTTGGTGTTAAAAGTGGTGGATGTTCAGGATTATCTTATGATTTAAAATTTGATCATAACAAAGCAGACGAAGACAAGGTTTTTGAAGACAATGGCATTCGAATTATTGTTGACAAGAAAAGTTTCTTGTATCTCGTAGGAACAACTTTAGAATATTCAGGTGGTTTGAATGGAACTGGATTTGTATTCAATAACCCAAATGCAAATAGAACATGTGGTTGTGGAGAAAGCTTTTCTCTGTAACGCGTTTTGAAACAGGTATCATATGACGAAGTATACGGAAGACGATTTAAGAGAAGAGTTAAAAACCAAGGAATATGAATACGGGTTTTATACAGATATTGAATCTGAAACTTTCCCTGTTGGGTTAAACGAAGATATTGTTCGTGCCATTTCAGCAAAAAAAGAAGAACCGGATTGGATGACGCAATGGCGATTGGAAGCTTATGCAATATGGAAGGACATGGTTGAACCTGAGTGGGCCAATGTAACCTATCAAAAGCCCGATTTTCAAAATATCTCCTATTATTCAGCACCAAACAGCAAACCAAAATACGATAGTCTAGATGAAGTAGATCCCGAACTACTGGCTACTTTTGAAAAACTCGGTATCTCCTTGGACGAACAAAAGAAATTAGCTGGCGTCGCGATGGACGTTGTTGTGGATTCGGTCTCAGTGGCAACTACCTTTAAAAAGACTTTAGCAGAAAAAGGAATTATTTTTTGTTCCATTTCTGAAGCTATAATGGAGCATCCTGAATTGGTTAAGAAATACATTGGAACAGTAGTTCCTAGAACAGACAATTTCTATGCTGCATTAAATAGTGCGGTATTTAGTGATGGAAGCTTTTGCTATATCCCTAAAGGTGTGAAATGTCCAATGGAATTATCAACTTATTTTAGGATCAATCAAGCTGGAACTGGTCAATTTGAACGCACTTTGGTAATTGCCGATAAAGAGAGTTATGTGAGTTACCTTGAAGGTTGTACAGCACCAATGCGTGACGAGAATCAACTGCATGCTGCTGTTGTTGAGCTTATTGCACTGGACGATGCAGAAATAAAATACTCAACCGTTCAAAATTGGTATCCTGGAAATGCTAAGGGAGAAGGTGGTGTTTACAATTTTGTAACCAAAAGAGGATTGTGTGAGACCAATGCAAAGATATCATGGACTCAGGTAGAAACGGGAAGTGCTATAACCTGGAAATATCCGTCATGTGTTTTAAAAGGTGATAATTCGATAGGAGAGTTTTACTCGATCGCTGTTACTAATAATTTTCAGCAAGCCGATACAGGTACTAAAATGATCCATCTTGGTAAGAATACCAAATCCACAATTATCTCTAAAGGTATTTCAGCTGGTCATTCACAAAACAGTTATCGTGGACTTGTAAGCATACATTCAAGAGCGAATAATGCGCGTAATTTTTCACAGTGCGATAGTTTACTTATGGGTAATGAATGTGGTGCACATACCTTTCCATATATAGAAGCTAAAAATCAAACTGCTCAAATTGAACACGAAGCGACGACTAGTAAAATAGGAGAAGATCAAATTTTTTATTGCAACCAACGTGGCATTGACACCGAAAAAGCCATAGCACTAATTGTAAATGGGTTTAGTAAGGAGGTCCTAAACAAACTTCCGATGGAATTTGCAGTAGAGGCTCAAAAATTATTGGAAATTAGTTTAGAAGGTTCCGTAGGTTAATTGAAATATGATATGAAAAAAACATGTGTCCTCATATTAATTGTCCTTTTGGCGGTATCCTGTAAAAATGAAACCGTCACCACTCCCGAAACCATTGTGGGAGAAGATGGTATTGAAAAAACAGTCAAACAAAATGATGGTTTGACGCTTCTTAAAGGTCAATTTTTATATTTAGCTGATGCTGCCGTTTTGCAAACACATCGCGAAATTTACGGTGTTGTAATTGACGAGAAAATGCACGAATTAAATGAGAAAGCTCAACCATTTAAAGTGGAAGATTATGATTGGGTGAATGTAGAGATCAGAGGAAAAATAAGTCGAAAACCAGAGGGTGAAGAAGGCTGGGACTTTCGCATTAAAATTGAAGAAATATTAAATGTTACCGCTTTTGAGAATGACGGTACCGATATTATTAAAATAGGAGATTAATCCATGTTAAAGATTACAGATTTAAAAGCCAGTGTAGAAGACAAAACCATTCTTAGAGGAGTGAATTTGGAAGTCAATCCTGGAGAGGTCCATGCGATAATGGGCCCAAATGGTTCAGGGAAAAGTACCCTTGCTACAGTAATAGCTGGAAATGAAGACTACGAAGTTGAAAACGGGTCTATTGAATTTGAAGGTGAAGATATAGAAGAACTTTCGGCTGAAGAGCGCGCTCATAAAGGCATCTTTTTGTCGTTTCAGTATCCTGTTGAAATTCAAGGTGTGACCGTTACTAATTTTATGAAAACGTCTATCAATGAAACACGCAAAGCAAAAGGGCTTGAAGATATGCCGGCCAATGAAATGCTCAAGCTAATTCGTGAAAAATCGGAAATGTTGGATATAGACCGAAAGTTTTTATCGCGATCATTGAATGAAGGGTTTTCAGGAGGTGAAAAGAAACGCAACGAAATTTTTCAAATGGCCATGCTCGAGCCAAAGCTGGCAATTTTGGATGAAACAGATTCAGGTTTGGATATTGATGCGCTTCGCATAGTAGCCGATGGGGTCAATACACTGCGTACCAGTGAAAATGCGGTTGTGGTTATTACACATTATCAACGCCTTTTAGATCACATTGTACCCGATTTTGTTCACGTTTTATATGATGGCAGAATTGTAAAAACAGGACCGGCTGAATTGGCTCATGAATTGGAAGCTAAGGGATACGATTGGATCAAAGATGAAATAAGCGTTTAGACATTTGTTATGGATCTAAAAGAAAAATTAATATCGTCATTTTTAGCATTTGAGAACCAGGTGGATATTGATTCGTATGTTCATGATGTGCGTAGCAGTGCCATACGCGTTTTTGAAGAAAAGGGGTTTCCGCATAAAAAAGACGAAAATTGGAAATACACTTCACTAAATAAGATCTTAAAGCAAAATTATAGTGTATTTCCTAAACAGGAGAATGCCCTCGATTATAAAGATGTCAAACAATATTTTATTCATGACATTGAATCGTACAAAATAGTATTCATTGATGGGAAGTATTCTTCTCATTTGTCTGAGACTACACATGATGGATTGGATGTGTGCTTGATGTCGGCTGCCTTTACAAAGTCCAAGTATCATATCGTCATTAAAAACTACTTCAATAAAATTGCGGCAAAAGACAGTTTAGCCTCCTTAAATACAGCCTTTGCACAAGAAGGTGCATTTATACACATTCCAAAGAATAAGCTGGTAGAAAAACCTATTCAAATCATTCATTTTTCTACAGGTGCAGAATCGGCTTTAATGTTACAGCCTAGGAATTTGATCATTGCTGACGAAAATTCTCATGTTCAGATCATTGAACGCCATCAAAGTTTGACGGATAATGCGGTGTTGACCAATAGCGTGACCGAGGTTTTTGCCAATAAAAGGGCAATTGTCGATTATTATAAAGTTCAGAATGACAAGCAATCCGCCTCGTTGATTGATAATACCTATATCAAACAACAAAGAGAAAGTCATGCTTCGGTTCACACCTTTGCATTTGGCGGACAAATAACGCGCAATAATCTCAATTTTTATCAACATGGCGAGCGTTTAGATTCTACCCTAAAAGGCATCACCATTATTGGTGATAAGCAACATGTTGATCATAACACACTGGTCCATCATATTGAACCTAATTGTGAAAGCCATCAAGATTACAAAGGTATATTTGGTGATAATGCAACAGGTGTATTCAATGGAAAGGTCATTGTTGAAAAAGATGCACAAAAAACGAATGCCTACCAGTCAAACAACAACTTACTGTTGAATGACAAAGCCACTATTAACACGAAACCTCAGCTTGAAATATTTGCAGATGACGTTAAGTGTTCTCATGGTTGCACTATAGGTCAGTTAGATGAAGATGCATTATTCTATCTGCGTTCAAGAGGAATACCAACAAAAGAAGCTCGAGCCTTATTAATGTATGCCTTTTCAAATACGGTATTGGAAAGTGTGAAGATTCCTCAGCTTAAAAAACGGATCAATAAAATCATTGCTAATAAGCTTGGAGTTAATATTGGATTCAACCTCTAAAACGCGATAAGCATGGCACAAATAGCCTTTGATGTTGAACACATAAGGAAAGATTTTCCCATCTTAAACAAAATGGTGAACGGCCATCCGTTGGTGTATTTTGATAATGCCGCTACTTCTCAAACGCCTGAGGTAGTAATAGATGCCATATCAGACTATTACCGGAATTACAATGCCAATATCCATAGAGGTGTACACACATTGAGTCAAGAAGCTACTGACATATATGAAGCTTCCAGAGATAAATTGCGTGCTCATTTTAATGCCAAACACACTCATGAAATAATTTTCACTTCTGGAACAACGCATAGTATAAATATTGTTGCCAATGGATTTACTTCGTTGTTAAAAGCGGGTGATGAATTGGTGGTTTCTGCTCTCGAACATCATAGCAATATTGTACCCTGGCAAATGCTTTGTGAAAAAACAGGAGCAGTGTTAAAGGTGCTTCCAATGACTTCAAAAGGAGAACTTCAAATAGATAGCTTGGACCACCTGCTTACTGATAAAACAAAATTGGTTTTTGTAGGACACGTTTCAAATGCTTTAGGAACTATTAATCCCATTGAATCCATCATTGAAAAAGCACATGCTGTAAATGCTGCCGTACTTGTAGATGGTGCTCAGGCATGTCCGCATATTAAACCAGATGTTCAGGCATTGGATGTGGACTTCTATGTAGCATCAGCTCACAAAATGTGTGGACCAACAGGTGTGGGTATACTCTACGGAAAGGAAGAATGGCTGAACCGGTTACCGCCTTATCAAGGCGGTGGAGAAATGATAGCCGAAGTCACATTTGAAAAGACCACATATGCCGACCTCCCTCATAAATTTGAAGCTGGCACACCGCATATATGTGGCGGAATCGCATTTGGCGTAGCAGTCGATTATTTAAATGATATTGGTCTTGATAACATACGCCAATATGAAGACCATTTACTGGAATACGCAACGCAGCAATTAAAGGCAATTCCTGGCATTGTGATTTATGGTGAATCGATTTTAAAATCACCTGTATTATCCTTTAATATAGAAGGCATTCATCCTTATGACATTGGTGCCATTCTGGATAAATTAGGCATTGCGGTACGAACAGGTCATCACTGCGCGCAACCTATTATGGATTATTATAAAATACCAGGTACTATTCGGGCTTCTTTTTCATTCTACAATACCAAAAAAGAAATAGATCTTTTCGTCAAAGCTTTGCGTAAAGCTATTATGATGCTTTCATAAGTGGATTATGGTTTCTAGCGCCTTTTTGCAGCCAATTTTAAATCTAATTAGCTGCTTTTGTGCAGTTTATCGAATATCTTAAAAAAATGTTAATTAAATTTTATTTATTCAATATATTAGGCTAATCATTAACCAAAATCTTATTTAAATGAAAAAAATAATTTTATCCCTAACTGCTTTTGCTTTCCTATTTATTGCATGTAGTGAAGATTCAAGTAGTCCTCAAGACGATCAACTCAACATTGACATGAGTGACTTTTATTTATACACTGATGCTGATGTTAATCAAAGTGGTAGATCGTTAATTGGCACAGGCGACGACACTCAAAAATCTTGTTATACCATGGCCAACCTCAATAGGTTATTAAATCAAGATCCTGAGCTAGAACAAAAAATGTATGATATTGAATACAATACTAGAAAGTTTATTGCAGAAAACAATTTCAGACCAGGAAATGGCAACGGTGGCGGCAATGGCGGCGGCGGCAATGGCGGCGGCGGCGATGACGGCGGTGGAACTGGAGGTGAGATCACACCATACCAAGATTTTGCAGGCACAAATACAATTCCTGTAGTATTTCACATTATTTACAATCGCTCAAGTGAGAATATTCCAGATTCACAAATACAAGATCAAATTGATGCATTGAATCGGGATTTTAATGCCAATAACGGCACACCAATTCCAGCTGTATTTCAAAATTTAGAAGCTGATCTTGGCGTTAATTTTGCAGCAGCAGGTGTTATTCGCGTTAAAAGCAGAAAAAAAAGTTGGAGACCAGATGATTCTATGAAATTTGCTTCCTCAGGAGGAAGTGATGCCGTTGATCCGCTTCATTATTTAAATGTTTGGGTAGTAAATAATATGCCTTATATGGGTGGAAATATTTTGGGTTATGCAC